>VGKT01000003.1 GCA_016866955.1 Candidatus Pacearchaeota archaeon
TTGCCGATTGAACGAACTATTGTCGTTGTTCCCTACCCTGTTCTTGCTACCGCTCGTAATTACTCTGAATTTACTCAAATATATAATGGTTCTCAAAAAAGTGTGCAGATAGGGTTTTTGCCATTTATCCCTTCATATGTTACGTATTATAATGGCTTACCTTCGCTTCCAGTTAATGCTGGGAGTTATAATGTAACTATCAATCTAACTGATCCTCGTTATACTCTTGAAAGTAACTCTTTCATTGGACTCTTACTTATTGAAAAAGCTTCTCAAATAATTTCTTACACTCCTGCTTCAACAACTGCTGTGGGGCAAACGGTTGCATTACAAGCGAGTGTAAGCTCAGGACTACCTCTAACGTTTGCAGTAACGAATGGGCCAGGGACTCTTGTCGGGAATCAATTGACTGTTACTGGTCCAGGGACGATTTTCTTTAACATTTCTCAAGTAGGGAATGGAAATTACCGTTCAGTATCCTCTGAATTTACCTTGAATGGTGCATGTCCTTCTGGACAAGTGCCTGATCAAGGAACATGTAAGAACGTGTGTACTTCCTTTACGTATGCTGATTTTGGTGTGTGCAGTGAACAAGGGCAACAGACACGAACTATCCTTTCCGCTACTCCTTCTGGATGTGTACAAGGAACACCTGCTCTTACTCAATCGTGTACACGCCAATGTACTCCTGATGTTCAAATTGGATTTTGCGGAGAAACACGCAATGGTACTTTTACCGGTACTCCCTTTCAATGTAATTCTTTGGGGACTGCTTATTTCCCCAATAACACCTGTGCTCTTACGTGTAATACGGGATTTGTCAAGACCAATGAAACAACGTGCGCTCAAATTACCTGTACACCTGGAGCAACAACTGCTTGTGCAAGCCTTGATCATGCAAGCGTAACAGGATACGAGCAAAAATGTAATGCTTTGGGAACTGGTTTCATTACAACCAACGGGACGATTGAGAATACCTGTGTCTATCGATGTGACCCTCGCTATTATTCTAATGGAACGGCTTGTATTCCTGGTAGAACCGTTTTCAAGAAAGCTGATTTACAACTTATCCGCGAAACAGTTGGATTATTTGTATTTCCAAATGTAACTAATACAAGTTATCTGGTATTTGAAGAAACTATTGATGAAAATCGATTAGCAAATATTGCTCTTACCATTGACCAAGTTGATGAAACTAAAGCATATGTATTAGTGCATAATGTAAGCTTACGAGCTGATGAAACAAAGACGATCATTGTGAAAGCAAAGCGAACAAGTTCAAATGCTGTTTGTATTGCAGATAAAACTTCCATTTATACGCGTGCTGAATTGGAAGAAAATTGTTTTGTTTTGGCTTGTCCAGGTATAAATGGTTCGTATGCTTGTAAAAAAAATAATACCCTTTTGATTGTCACAGGATTGCGACATTCAGGAGTTATTGAAGAGAGAATTTTTGTTCCTACCACCTCTACAAATACAACTACTACTTCTCAACAAACAACTACTTCCCCTACTCAACAGTCGGGAGGAACTCGATTACCTGAAGTAGCAACTCCAGGTACAAGTGGTTCAAGAAATTATGCTGATCCTTTGGCAACGGGCATTGCGGGTAATGATGCTCCAGTTATTTTTTCCGATGATAATGAAGAAATAACCTTTGTTACACGTCTTGCACGCATTTTTGCAGGAGGAAATCTAGCGTTGTTGTATGTTGAATTAGGTTTGTTTGTATTAATTGTTGTGTTGTTGCTTGTGATCTTATTTGCGTATTCTCATTTTGCTCGACAACAATCATAAGAATAAGTCTGGTAAAATTACTAAAATCGACTGCGTTCCAATTCTTTTGAGTTTTTCTTTTCTGAAGATGAAGATTTATAGGTTTGTGATGCTCCCTGATAGCGATCTTGTTTTTGTTTGCTGAGCGTGTCATTATCTCGAAGACGATTGGTATCTGTACTGCCCAAGGGATTAAATCTCTCTTCGCGATCTTTCTCAATTCTCTGTTCACCCACTGAACGATAGAGTTGTGTATCTTTTTGATCTGAAGTTCCTGCAATACGATACGTTCCATCATTTCGCACTATTCCTCCTGGACGATCATACGAAAATGCTTCACGATTAGGAGCGTCAGTACTTTCTGTTTCTTTTTGTTCAGGACGTTGAGAAGCTATCTTTTGCTCAGCAATTGATGAGTTAAAAGGAAGAGCTAAGGGGAGTGAAGGACGACGAGTACGTCCAGGGAGAAAAGAAGGTTCGCGAATGGTTTGTTCTAAAGAAGTTACTTTTTGAGATGCATTTGTTTCTGTTATTTTTTGTTTTTTTGTTATAATTCGTATTCTTTTTTTAGGCATGGTTTGGTAGACTTGACATCTTATGTGATTTTTTATATAAATCATAGAGCAGATATCCTCTTTTACGAGCGTCAATAATTGCCTGTGAGCGCAATATTTTTTCAGTGTCTGAATCTTTCTTTATTTCTCCAGGTTTGGGAGATTCTTTATTCTCTTCTTTCTTTTCTGTTTTGAAAAAAGAGGCCAGTGCTTTGAAAGGATTTGATTCTTCTTCTTTCTTTTCCTCTTTCTTCTCTTCTTTTGAAATACCTGGAACATTACCGAGATATTTGGTGATATCATCACGTAAGGTACCTAAACTCTCGGTTGTTGCTCCTTCAATTACTTTCATAACATCTAACACATCATCCTTTGCTATTTCTTCTCGAAGTATTTTTAATTCTTCATCACTCAAACCATACGTAGTAAACGTAATTTCTGCTTTGCCCTTAAAGCCATATCCTTGTTGCGTACGTTCGGGAACTGAACGGAATTTGAATTCAACGATCACTACTGCGGCGTATTTTCGTGTTTTTGCTTTTTTGAATAATTTAGGTAATTCTCCGTTTGAAACGTCATCGGCAGGATCATATCCTGATTCAGCAAGAACGGTTAATTCAAGAAGAGATGTATTGAAAGTAGTAACGAGTGCTGCAGAAGGAGTTGCAGATTGTTCTAATGCCCGTGCGGCTTTAAGGTAAGGTTTAGCCCAACGAGCATATAATTGTATAACATTAATTTGACTTTTAAGATAGGTCTTTTCTACTTCATATCGTTTACGGAGTTCTCGTTCCGATTCTTTAACCCAGAGGTTATATTCAGCTATTTTTTGTTTTAATAATCGTTTAACTCGGTCATTGAGGTCAATTTTATCTGCATGTTCTTCATTTTTTACAGTCATAAAAGAATCAATTAACGTAACGAATGCTCCTTGTTGAGAGAATGCTAGGGATTTGAGGCTGGTATTTCCTCGTTTGATGTCCACTGTATCCATCCAAACTTGTTTTAATGAAATCATTGCTCCTTCCTTAGTAAATTGGTCTTTACTGTTGTGTTGTTCATAGAGTTGTAAACGAATTTCAAATTCTTTTAAGTCATAAAGGATGTTAAGAATTGATTTTACTATTTGATTTGCTGCTCCGAGCCATTTTCCCCCCTCATCTTGCATTCTTCCTGCTTTTGCACCTTGTTCAGAAAAATGTCCTGAACCTGGAGAAGAAACAAAATTATCCACGAGTTTGTCTACTTTTCTAAATCCGATATCATTGAGTTTGTCAATGACCCAGAAGTAACTCGCTTCTGCTCCCTCATTGATATTTTCGTAGATGAGGGTATGTTTTTCCACAGGCGCTTTTATTCCTGATGCAGAGACTGCAGATTTATATTGAATATCAATGAGATCCATGTAGGTAATATCCAACGGTTTGGCTTTATCTGCTGCTTTTAGATATCCTTCTTCTTTTACTAGTTTTTTAACTTCTTCTCGAACTGAGGGGTCGCAGTATAATCCGGGATTAAGTGCTGCGATAAGGTTATGTATGCTGACGGCCATGCTCTTTTTCTGTTTTCACGAGGAGGAGAGTTTATTTAAAGGTGTGGTATGTGAACAATTGATGGGTGAGAGTGTTGATATTATCGATTATACCCTGTTACGTAAAAAGGGGATCTTACAACGAGCCCAGGCTTCTTCTCGAACGACGCCCTCTTCTGCCCCGAGTAACCCTCTTGCTTCGTTACTTCCTGTTTCTTCCTCGACCCCTTCCCCGGCAGCTTCTCCTTCTGAAGGGTTATTTGGTTTTATGGATACTCCTTCCTCTGCTCCTGTATCCTCGAGTTCTGCTTCTTCCTCATTCGATTCTGCTTCTCTTTCTGCCTTACAAATAAAAGTGGATGATTTGGATTATAAAATGGGAAAATTGACTGAACAGATTGCTTTGCTTGAAGCAAAATTGGGATTAGTTGGTAGTTCGTCATAAGATATATGCCTCTCTTATAGGGAAAAATGTGCACCTTTCTATAGCTCATGTCTTTCCCTCTACTCCTGCTTCTCTGATTACTGACCCTTCTGCTGGTCATCCTGCTTTTTTTGGTCTTGACATTTTTCTAACGCAAGAAGAATTTTCAAGATTAACACCTCAAACATCTATGCATTGAACTAGGAGCCGATCCAAACGAAAAAGAATATGCGAGAGGAATTTATTTTCCAGAGGGCTGTTCGATTCAAAATGCAACTAGCTATCACCCCCTTCTCTCTGAACGAGGAAAAGATAGGCTATTAGCGGATCAACAAGTGTATTGTTCATTAGGTCCTGAAGGAAGTTTTTTCCTTTTACCCTCACAACGACATTCTTAAATAAGCAGGGTACAAGAGGTAGATATGGAAGATTTTACGAAGTTGATTCGGGCTTATGCACTCCGTAATGCGCTTGATTTTGGAAAGGTGGACGCAGGACGCATATTACCTAAGTTATTTGCTCATGGGCTTGAAAAATCAAATATTGGTACTATCTTGCCCCTCATTACACAAATTGTACACGAAGTTAACGCCCTCTCGATTTCTGCTCGTGAAAAAGCATTTGGTCCTCTTGCTTCGTTACTTCCTGAACATGAAGAGAAAGAGAAAACCTTGCCTCCGTTGCCTGACGCTCGTCAAGGAACGGTGGTTACTCGTCTTCCCCCTGAACCAAGTAAACATTTGCATGTCGGACATGGCCTTTCATTTTTATTGAATGCAGACTATGCACGTAGTTATGGGGGGAAAGTGGTATTGCGCTTAGAGGATTGTAACCCTGAAAAATGTACTCAAGCCTATGCTGATTCTATTATTAGGGATATTACGGAGTATTTACAGATTCATTTAGCTTCGATATCCTATGTATCAGATGATATGCCTCAATTGTTAGATTATGCCGTACGTTTGATTCAGAAAGGAGAGGGGTATATGTGTTTTTGTTCTCAAGAACAGATGCGGGATTTTCGTCATGCAGGAAAAGAATGTGCCTGTCGTACAGCGAGTGTTGAGAAGACCCTGATCCATTGGCGTGATTTTGTAGAAGGACTGTATGGTCCAGGGAATGCAGTATTACGTCATAAAGGAGACATGTCTCATGATAATCATGTGATGCGTGATTCAGTATTATGGCGAGAAGTAGATGCAATTCATTTTCGGCATAAGAAACGATATAAAATTTGGCCCATGTATGATTTTTACAACGCCATTGAAGATAGTGTAATGGGTGTGACGCATGTATTGCGTAGTAATGAATTCCATCAACGTGGTGCATTACAACAAGCAATACGTCTGGCATTAGACTTACGTCAACCAACGGTAGTGGAATATGGGCGCTTTAGTGTTGCCGAGAAGACCACTAAAGGACGAGAAATTCGGGAATTGGTGGAATCGGGAGCGTATATCGGTTGGGATGATCCCCGATTGGTAACGTTGCAAGCTTTACGAAGACGAGGGATTAGCAAAGAAGTCTTGATTGCCTTAATGCATCAAGTGGGATTGAAGAAAGCAGAAGTTATTTTTGAATTTCCGATGATTGCCGCGGTGAGTCGTAAGCTTATTGACGCAACGACTGAGCGATTTACCTTTGTTCCTGATCCTATTGAAATTACGGTGAGCGGAGCTCCTACTGGCCTGACTGAAATTGCGTTTCCTCTCCACCCTAATAAGCCTGAAACACGTACCGAGCGTATTACACCGGGAGTAGTATATCTTTCACAAAGTGATTGGGAACTGTACAAAGGAAAAGAAATTCGTCTCTTGCATGGATACAATCTTCGACTTCATGCAACAAAGAAAGAAGGAACCTATACTTCAACAGAGAATAAAGCAATACCTAAGGTGACCTGGGTATCTACCTTTGCTCTTCCTGCACGAGTGCTTATGGATGATGGTACCTGGGTGGAAGGTAAGGTCTTGGAAGATGTGGCAAGTTTGAAGCTTGGCACGGTGGTACAGTTTGAACGATTTGGGTTCTGTAAATTAGATAAAGTGGTTAAGAAAGGTACGGGGCATGTGTATGAATTTTGGTTTACCCACCCTTAATCTCGATGATAATCTTTATATAGCCCTTTGTCCTTGAAAAGATACGAAGAGGCCCATAAAGGATTATACTCTTCTTATATAACTATGAAAGGAGGTACACACCCTATGTCTTATACACACCGTGGATTAAGTGATGTGGTTACCACCGTTCTTATCATTTTATTGGTTGTCGTTGCCGTTGTGGCAATTGGTGCGTACGTTCGAACGACCGTTGAGCAATCTGGTAGAACTGTAGAACGTGAAGGAACGTGTTTGTCGAATGTGGTTTCGGTTAGTAGCTGTAGATATCTCAATAATGCTTATGGCGGAACGAACCTTACTCTGAATATAAACCGTGCAACTGACGACGTTGCAATCGCTTCCATATCCTCTTTGCAAGCAGTTATTAAAGGAACGAATGGTAATGTTCAAACAGCCGTCGTTCGTGGAACTCCTCCTGGAATGAATGGTGCGATTGTTACGGTTAGTGCTAACTCTTCAGTTACTGTCATGAACGTTAATGCATCAGAAGTTACATTGTTGACTGAATTCACTTTGAAGAATGGTAACAAAGTTACCTGCTCGAGCACATCTGTTCCTTGTTCAGTATAAATTAGTCTCGAATCAAGCACACATTTTTCTTTTTTTTGTTTGTGCTTTTTTCTTTTTTTCTCTTATTTTTTTTAAGAATCATTGTATAGGTAAAGAATGAAGAACTTATTTCTTCTCTTTCTTGAGTTCTTGTATGAGATGTACTTTTTCTTCTTCTATCTTTTTTTCTAATTCATCAAGACGTTTGAGTTCTTGTTGCATCTGTGCTTTGTGCGTGAGAGGATGTGCTTGACCTGTTTTTGTATCTGCGTGTTTTATTGCCTGATTTAATGCGGTACCGGGCATCTTTTTTACATAATCCATAATAGATGTCTTTTCCATTTTAAGAACGGTGCCGGTTTCATCATCGATGGTTGCTTTAAGAATACCCATCCCTGAAAGAACCGAATTTAATGTCCAGACTTTCTTTCCTTTAATTGTTTGTAAGATAAGGATGTTCTTTTTAATAGATTCAGAAATCATGCGATTTTTCATTTCTTCTTCTGCAATGCCTTTTAATGCAAAAAGATCAAGATGTGTGCGATGTTCTAATTGTTCGGGCACATCTGCTTTCATTAAAGGCAATAATTGCATATGAATGCCGTTATCTAAGGTAAATGCGGCCACTTTATGTTCCTTGGGAATATAATAATCCAATTGATGGACGTGTTTATTATTTTCATAATCTAATACAAAAAATCCTGCAACGAGATAACTGGTGGTATGCTCTTTTTGAAAGGCATTAAATTCAGGTGAAAGATGAAGACGTTCAATATACGGTGCGATATGCATAAACCCTAGATGTATCAGGGGGTTTTAAATAGTTTGTAATTCCTAAAGTACTATGTCTAAACGAGGATTAAGTGATGTTGTTACCACTGTGTTGATTATTTTGTTAGTGGTTGTTGCCGTTGTGGCAATTGGTGCGTATGTCGTGAATCTTGTTGGTTCAAGTGGGCGAACGGTGGAGCGTGAAGGAGTGTGCTTAGCGAGTACGGTGAAGGTTGATGGGTGTCGGTGGTTTAAGTCACTCGTTCTTGGTCAGACGAATCGTACGGTGGTAAGCATTACCAGTAGCACGGATTCTACCGTGACTGCTGTTTCACAACTCTCGTATCTCTTTACCTATGCAGATGGATCAAGTGAAACATTTACGAGTGTGAATAGCCTTCCCGGCATCGGGAAAGGATCGATTAGTCAAGAATTTGTAAACATGACTAAACAACCGTCCTCCGTTGCAGTGGGGGGACGATATACCCTTGCTAATGGGAAACTTGTGAGTTGTCCGGTCTTTACGCCCGCTTCGTGCGTGACTGAAGCTACTACCAATCCTTCCTATCTTGCGTTTTCTCCTTCTACGTTAAATATCGCGGGATCGATTGGGGGCGCTCCTACCCCTACTTCCCTTGCGAGTGGTGCCACCCCGGGTGCAGGAAGTACGGGTACTTCTTCGGGATCTGGGTCAACAGGGGGAACGGCACCCCCTCTTTCCGATGTCCCTATTGGGGGGTTATGTACTTCAAATAATGAATGTACTAGTAAGATGTGTAGTTCTGACTTAGAAGGTAGAAAGAGATGTAATAATGAAGCTTCTTGTAGTATTGGTGAAAAGAAAGGTACGGTTTTTACAGGCAATTTTGCTTGCGCTTCTGAGGATCAAAAAAGATTATGTGAGAGGGGTGTTTGGACAAGTTCTGTTTCATGTCAAAGATTATGCTCAAATGGTATTTGTGAAGAAGAAAGAAATTGGTTTATCTCAAACACCCTCTCTCTCAAAGGAGGAATAAATTATCCAATTTATTTTAATTTAAATAATGCTAATAGAAGTATTTCTAACATCTTGTTGAATTTTTCTAATGGGGATGCGATATTTACCTATAACCCTGCTAGTAATAACTGGCAGGGAGCTACTTTCCTTTTCGGAAGATGGAGTAATAACCTTGTTCTTGGACCTTCTGAAGGGATTCTAATTAAAAAAGCAGCCAATGGAACTCTTATATTGAATGGTTCTGCTTTGAATTCTGCTCCTTCTGTTCAACTCAACTCTGGATTTAATTTCGTTGGTATTGGACCTTGTGCTTCTAGCTATCGTGCTGCAAAGATCTTAGAAGAATTAAATACCTATTCTCCTAATTGCTCTTTTATTAGTCAAGCAAGTACACTTAGAGGGCCTGTTGAATATTGGTCAACAAATACGAGTTACTCTCAAGACGGATTAAAAAAAGATTTTAAAATTTATGAATATGAGCCTTTCTTTATCGGGTGTAATCAGAATACTTCTTTACTATGGCGACCTTCTGATTGTCGGATCAAACCAACCCCTTCGATATTGTAAAGAAAAGAGTCCAGTAGTAGTACATAGAGTCATTGGGGAGTTACTCGCATTTCTCATGCCTTTACTGTCCATCCTTAATTTGATTACATACTTTAGGGAATAGAAAAAGCAAAGAATCGCTCTTTATTTCTTATTTTCTAATTCATCCGTAAGTTGTTTCACAAAGTCTTTGAATTTCACACCGAATTCTGGTTTCTTTGCCCCGTGTGCACGTACCGCGAGTGTGTCTTTTTCTTCTTCTTTGTCCCCTATGACGAGCGTGTAAGGGATCTTCATGACTTCAGCATCTCGTACCTTTGCCTGGACCGTTTCATTACGCAAATCAATTTCTACTCTGAGAGCAGGAAGGGCTTCTTTCAATTCTTTTTGAAGCTTTTCTACTGCTTTATTGTTTTTATCGGTGAATGAAAGTACCTTTACTTGCACAGGAGCAAGCCAGAGTGGGAGGTTGCCATTAGTACTTTCAAGGAGAATTCCAATAAATCTTTCAAGAGATCCATAAATGACTCTATGTACTACTACTGGACTCTTTTCTTTACCATCTTTGTCTGTGTACGTAAGTCCGAATCGTTGTGGTAATTGGAAATCAAGTTGCATAGTGCCCATTTGCCATTCTCTTCCTAATGAATCTCGCATATGGATATCTATTTTTGGACCATAGAATGCACCATCTCCTTCTTTAATGGAAAAAGGTTTCCCTGATTTCTTAAGTATTGCTTTCAGTTCCTTTTCTGCATTATCCCATACTTTTTTATCACCCATAAATTGGGCAGGTCGGGTGCTCAAGTTGAATGAATAACTAAGGCCTGCTTTTTTGTAAAATGCATCACACACTTTGAAAATGTGTTCAAACTCTGAACCAATCATGTCTTCGGTAATAAAGTTATGTGAATCATCTTGTTGGAAGGAACGACAACGTAGAAGCCCATTCAATACGCCTGAGAGCTCATATCTATGTAATCTATCGGTGTCTGATAAACGTAAAGGCAAGTCTTTGTAACTTCGTTGCTGTGATTTGAATACAATCATAGCATTTGGACAGTTCATTGGTTTAAGGCAATAGGTTTCATTTTCATGCGTATGTGCGATGAACATGTTTTCTTTATAATGCTCCCAATGTCCCGAAATCAAATAGAGCTCTTTCTTATTCATCAATGGGCTTGCAATTTCTTGATATCCCCATTTTTCATGTTCTTGTCTCCAAAAGTCAACCAAGGTATTATATAACTTGAGTCCCTTTGGCAACCAGTAAGGCATTCCGGGAGCTGTTTCGTTAAACATAAACAAACCTAATTTCTGACCAAGAATACGATGATCATTTTCTTTTAACTTGG
Source organism: Candidatus Pacearchaeota archaeon (assembly GCA_016866955.1). Classification (GTDB taxonomy): domain Archaea; phylum Nanobdellota; class Nanobdellia; order Pacearchaeales; family GW2011-AR1; genus SICV01. Next base: position 10,624 of record VGKT01000003.1, read on the forward strand.
AAGTATCTAATTTCGTGGTATTAATAAGACGTAGAAGCGTTGCAGGATCTACTTGTTTCTCTTCAAGTCGTTGTAAGGGTGCTTTTGCTTCTCCTGTTTGTACCTTTGTTGTACGGAATTCTTTACTTAATTCGGAGAGAGGGTGGCCTTTACATTTTAATTCAAATTCTTTGTAATAGCCAAAGGGTGCTCGGCTTACTTTGAGGCCCGCTTTGGTGAGGATCGCTTCTGCATCAATAAGCATGTTTTGTGCTTCTGAGGGATTTGCTAAGTGAGAAGAAAGATGGGCATAGGGGTAGAGAACAATGTTTGTTGCCTTAACGTCTGTTGCTGTTTTTTGAATAGCTTCCACATATTGCTTAAGAGTGGTGGTATCATCTCCTTGTTCTACGGCCGTTAATACTACGAGGGGTTCTTTGATATCTTTCCCGGTAAGGTCTTTGAGATCAGGCAATGATTTGAGTGCTTTTTTGAGGGGTTTGAACTTGATGTAATCGCAATGCAGGGTAATGAGGCGCATTGTTCAGCATAGAAACAGGGCTATAAAAAGATGATTATCGATTTTTTAAACAATTATTTTTTGATCCTTCTACCCTTTTAAACAATATAACTTTGAATTTTTTATGCATGAAGAAGAGGTAGCATGATCGACGCTTATGTGAAAATAACTTAAAAAGAATCAGCTTGATAGAAAATGTAGATTACGGACAAAGGGGCTTGCGCACAAAAAAGCAATATTTATATAGTAGTAACTATTAAATAGTAACATATGAGTAAACAAAAAACAATGAAACTTGGGTGGGCAAGTGCTGTAGGAATAGCAACTACGCTGGCTCTTGGGTCAACCTGTCAATCGAGCCCAGATAACATCCCTGTTCGTGCACATGGAAAATCTCTTTTGGTTCCTATATATACATCTGAAGAAGTTCCCCGCAACTATTGTAGTAGATTTGTACGAAAAGCGGGAAATAAGTTATTTAGCGTTATTATTCCTGCTGAAGATGCATGGAATCTACGTTATGCTGGAATGAGTGAATTGCTATTAACTAATGTTGTTGTACAGGGAATTCCTGGTGATGTAATTACATTCTATAACCCCCGTAGTTTGTTTAATAATGGAACAGATAAAAAAGGAAAAACTCGAGAATATACCCATGTTGGGCTCTATTTAGGTACTAATGACTCGGGGAGACCATTAATAGCGGATAAATATGGAAAAACTACTCGCGTGTCTACTATTGAAGAATTAACTGCTCAGGGCTTAGAGTCAAAAACGCTTTTGCTTGCTCGAAAATTTAAGTGAGTGTGAATCTGCTCACCAGCTTCTTTGCTTGCTCACGTTTCTTCTGATGTTCTTTGAGGAAGGCATTAACTTTCTCGATAAGAATTGCTTTTAATTCTCCGGAAAGGAGCTTGCCTGCACGATAGTCCTTTTCGATTTTTGCTAATTTCTTGTCATCAGGCTCAAAAAGATATTTGAGATAGAGGAATGAGATGTCGACTGTGGGGTTTCCGCCCTGTTTCCGATGTTCTTCCAAGGTGTCTTTTCCTCCTGAAAATGCATATTTGTTAATTTTCTTTTTTACTTGTTCAGGAGTATCGGTAAGGAAAATAACATCATTTTCTGCTTCAGATGCAGACATTTTAGCGTTACCTGAAAGTCCAGGAAGAAATTGAGCGTGTATTGCTCCTGGTTTGATGAAACCAAGCGCATCAGCAACATCACGAAGAATACGCATATAGGGATCTTGGTCAATAGCAATCGGAACAAGTGTGCGTTGTGCTCCCTCTAAAAATTGAGGCATATAAATATGAGCTGATTGAACAGCAGGATAGAAAATAAATCCGATATTTGTATCTCCTTGAAAGCCAAAGGTTGCCTTTGCTGCTGAGAAGGTGGTTTTCTTTGCAATTAACGCTGCGTATTTGTATATCTTCGTATATTCAAAATCGCTAAATATTTTTGTTTTTGCAGGGTTAAATCCAAGAGCAAGCACATCAAGCATATTATCTTGAGCGAATGCGGCAACTTGTTCTTGTGTAAGTCCCTTTTTAACAAAAAACTTCTCATCATCGGAAAATGGAATATAGACCATGCATCCATATTTTTTTTGAAAATACTGTGCCACAATAAAGGGCACGAGATGACCAATATGCATTTTTTCTGAAGGCCCGCGTCCGGTTACAATAGACACTTTTTTTCCTTTTTCTGCATCTCCAATCCATTGAGGGAAATCACGATGAGAGAAATAAAGTCCTCTTCGAATGAACGGAGGGGCATCTTTTTGTTCAGCAAGTTGGGCAAGATCTAATGCTTGTGTTCCAAATTCTTTTATGAGTTTGTCATAATCAACAGCTCCTGAGACTTCCCATGGAGTAACGACGCTCTTTTTGTCCCCAGTCATCCCCTGTTTGGGTTTCTTTTCTATATAAATGTATTTCAAGCAAGATTTATATACGAGTAAAGCGAACTTAGAATATGTTCAGAAAAGAGGTTTTGGTGATAAGTATCTTAGTTAGTTTATTATTTGTGCCGGGCGTATTTGCTGCGGTAAGTATTAGTCAACCTACTTCCATGTATAACTTGGGAGATATTTTAAGTGTAACTGCGAGCGTGAGTAGAACGGATGCAGGAACTGATTATCTTTCAGTTTTCCTCGTTTGTGGAACTGAAGAAGCGACAGTGTATAAAACCCCTTTAACCTTACAAGCAGGGAAACAAACTGCTGTAGCAGTTACGTTTCCTTTAACCACTTCATTTATTGGAGGTTTGAAGAGTACCTGTGCATTACGTACTACCTATGGAGCTGATGAGGTATTTTCTTCTCCTTTTACGATTAGCACTGAACTAGTAATACAAGTTCCGGGAGCTTTGGGAGTACATGCTCCTGGTGCACGTGTTTTCTTGAATGGTACTGTTATGAAACGAACGGGACAACCAGCAAGTGGAACTTTGGATTATTCGAGTGAGGAATTAGGGATCACTGGAACAGCTCTGATTACACAAGGAACGTTTACTCTTTCTTTTGATTTACCAACTGATGTTCGTGCTCAAGCATATTTACTTTCTCTTGCTGCTTCTGAAGGTGAAGGATTGAATGCGGGTGCAACAAGCACTTCAGTACGTATGGGCCAGGCGTTACGTTCTTTAGAAATTGCGCTGAATGCTCCTTTACTCTATCCGAACACTAAACTTACCTATACTCCTCTTGCTTATGACCAAGCTGGAGAAGCTTATTACACAGCAGTTAGTATTGCAGTACATGATGCCAATGGAGCACGAATACATGGTGAAACACTTACTTCGGGAACTACTTCTTCCTATATACTTCCTTCTTCTGCTTCTCCGGGAACTTGGACGGTGAGTGCTGAAGCAAATGGTTCGAGAACAACCCGTCAGTTTTCTGTTGCGGCGGTAATGAATGCTTCGGTGGTATTAGGAAATGGAACCTTGACAATTGTGAATACGGGAAATGTACCGTATAATAAAACGGTTGATATCGCTATCGGAGAGATTAGTGAACCAAAATCAATTGGACTTGGAGTAGGAGAGGAAAAAACATTTGAATTGAATGCTCCTGATGGCGATTATATTGTAAGAGTACATGATGGTTCAGATATCTTTACTGGTCGTTCATTTTTAACCGGTAAGGCCATTTCGATTGATGATCCTGAAGATCAACGTCTTATTTCTCGTGTTTCAATGGCTTGGATTTTACTTATACTCTTATTGGGTGTTGCCGCTGCCTATTATTATAAAAAAATTGGCAAACCCGAATATTATAGTAGTTCTCCTTCTTCTTCCTATTCTACTCGTCCTGCAGGAAACTCCTTTACTTTCCCTGAAAAGAAATCACAAATGATTGATAAGGGTGAACGAAAAGCAATTCCTGTGGTGGTGCTTAAAGTTAAGAATCATCCTTCAGTGCAAGGACAGGTACGTACTGTGGTGCAACAAGCAATCCAAGAAGCACAGGCAAGTGGAGCAATAGTCCATGAACAAGGGCAAGGAATGTGGGTTGCATTCTTTACGCATGCTGAAGGGGAAGATGCAGTGATGATGCGCGCTGTTCAAGCTGCAGAACAGATACAAGGAACGTTAGATGAATATAATGTACAAGGGAAACCACAGGTAGAGTATGGTATTGGTATTAACTTTGGGGAATTAATTATTGAACAACATCCTTTCAAATATACTGCTCTGGGAGCTACGTTACCTGTTGCTAAGAAACTTGCAGACTATGCTTCTAAGATGGTTTTACTTTCTGATGAAGCGCATACCTTTATTGCATCTACTACTCGTTGTGAAAAAATCCATGATCGTAATGCCTGGAAATTGAAGTCAATCTCACGCCGAGATAGACATAATAATTTCATTAAGGGTTTTATGAAGCGTCAGGGTTTCCGTTCTTAAGGAAACCACTGAGACTTCTTTCCTAGAAAGAGGGCAATTTTACTAACGTCGTATCATCAAGATAGTATCCTTCGTGTCCAATACTTCCTGGAAATTCTTTGGTGAGGTATGCTTTCGTTTCCTTCGTATAGTCGTTTTCATGTGCAATCAGCAAGGCATGTGCTTTCAAACAGGCAGGGCAACAGGTATGAAGCGCTGTTTGTGAGAATACGCACGCGTTCCGTTTGGTAAAAGCGAGTATCTCCTGCACAAAATCCTCTGTAAGCGTTATTCCTTTTCGCTGAGCAGCCAATTGCACACTAATGAGTTTAGCATGCAAGGCAGTGGCCGGTATTGTTCCAGGATGTTGGGTAGCTTGTTGAAGTTTCATGAGAAATAATGAACCTGCACTCAAACCGGATTCGAGTCCGATTAGTTGCAGGATACGCGGGTAAAGAGGACTGTATAGACCGCAGCGTAGCTGATTGACATCATGCATTTAGAATGTTGGGTCTGTCCTCTTTGCATACGATAGTGATGGAGCACTTGTTTATATATGTTGTGGAAGGCTCTCTTCAAACTCTCGCGCTTTCCATAACCCTTATAAATTATCCTTTCTCACTCGAGATATGAAAGGGATGAAGATACGTTCACACGAAGGGGGAGAAACCCAACGGTATATGCAACAAGTATTCATGTGGATGTTCTTAGGAATGTTGATAAGTGCAGTTGCAGCATTCGTGGTGGCAACTAATGAAACGCTTGCTTCTCTTATTTTAGGTACCTGGTTGTTTTATGCGTTGATTATTCTTGAATTGGTGTTAGTGTTTGTCCTTGTTTTGGCAGTTAAACGAGTTTCAGCATTGACTGCAACGTTCTTGTTCTTAGGGTATGCATTATTGACTGGATTGACCTTATCCGTGATACTCCTTGTGTACTCTATTGGTTCTATTTTCCTCACCTTTGTGGTATCTGCTGCGATTTTCGGAGGTATGGCATTCTATGGTTGGGTAACAAAGGCTGATTTATCTCGCATTGGCATTATCATGTTCTTTGGTCTTATTGGCATTATTATTGCAGCATTGATTAATTTGTTCTTGCAAAATAGCATGCTTGATCTCATTATTAGTGTTATTGGAGTGTTAGTCTTCACGGGGCTCACGGCATATGATATTCAGAAGATTAAACAACTGAATATCTTGGGCAATGAAGGAACGGATGAAGATCGCAAGGAAGCAATCATGGGTGCTTTGACGCTCTATCTTGACTTCATTAACCTCTTCTTGAGCTTACTTAGGTTAATGGGTAAGAAGCATAAGTAATTCTTTAATCGCAGTACTAAACTCATAACTTCCGCATACTTGTGTGTTGGTGAGAGGGAGTGTGGAAAGTAGTTCTTTTGTTATTCTACCCTGCTTGTATGCGGGATGACGTTCTTGGGTAAGTGTGATGATGACTTCTTTGAATGCTTGCCTAAGTTCTTGTTCATAGATAATGTCTTCGGCTTTTTTGAGAGACCAGAGGAGAGTACTTTGTTTTGTTAGCTCTGGATGCGTACGTGCATACGCAAGAAAGGGAGCGATGCCAATGCCAGAGGCAATGAAGGTGCCAGGAGTTGTTGCTCGATGAGTACCGAACAATCCGCGTATGCACAATTCTTGGCCTGGTTGGGCTCGTATGAAGTCATGCGTGACGCTTTCAGAGCTTGGTGACCGTTTGATGAGGAATGCGAGGTATTCATCTTGATTGGTTGAGATAAACGTGAATGCCCGTGCCTTTGTGGGCTCGTGGTCTGAAAATCCAAGCAAACAGGAATGTCCAGGTATAAACAAGAATCCTCTTGGCTTGGTAGTGATAAGGAGAAACGTGTTCTGATTAACGGGTGTGCAAGCGAGTACTGAGAGTGAAATGTTCATAGGAACATACAAGAGAGCAGATTTATATACTTCTTCTCACTTGGTAGGACACGTGCTTTATTTTGAAAAAATATCTTTCGCTGGCCAGGCATGTGTTTTTTCAGTTATATTCTAACTCTATGTTTATTTTTATGTTTATGATATTCATCAAATTAGGCAAAGTAGTATGAGAGGGGAGACCGGTACCGTTATTTTTCTTAAATACGGCAGATGATTTTCTCTCCCTTCTTGCGGGCGGTTATGCCATTTTAGTACTAGCGTAAACTTTAAAGCACCTTCTTAGAGTTTAGTTGATATGACTTGTCCTTTTTTAGAATACCGTTTTGTACTGGAGCAAAATCTTCCGTTTTGTCGAGCACAACAACCAGGTAAGGAAGTTCCCGCTGATGCTCTTTCGTTTATTTGCTGTACTGGGCGATATCGTATTTGTAAGTATTATGATGAGGAGATTATTGATGTTTCTGATCAAGCACCATCTTCTCTATCTCCTTCGCCAGCATTCTTACAAATTAGCCCTAGTTAAGCTTTAAAAACCATTTTTCACTTTTCAAATTCCCATGGCTGATGTATGGCATGATATCCCTATCGGAGTGAAAGCTCCCTTAATTGTGAATGCAATTATTGAAATTCCGAAAGACTCTAAGCTCAAATATGAGTATGATAAAGAAACAGGTTTGTTGAAACTTGATCGGTTTTTGTTTTCTGCTGTGCACTATCCCGGAGATTATGGTTTTGTTCCCCAAACATTGTGGGAAGATGGAGACCCGTTAGATATTATCATTTTGACTACTCGTTCCATTACGTATCCTTTGACCCTTGCTGAAGTACGCGTTATTGGAGTAGCGCGTATGGTTGATAATGGAGAGAAAGATGATAAGATTATCGCGGTGTATAATGCTGATCCGCGCTATGCCGAATACACCGACCTTACGGATATCCCTAAACATTATTTAGAAGAACTGAAACACTTCTTTGAAAGTTATAAGCAATTGGAAGGAAAACAATGTCAGATTATGGAATTCTTGCCCCGAGGTGCTGCCTTAAAAGATGTGGAACTTGCACAGGCATCATACAGGAAGAAATATGGGAAGAAAAAGTAAGTGCTTAACAGTAGTTTTATAAGGGATTTTTATCCCTTACTTGGTATGGAGTCAATTCATATCCTCTTGTACTATCGGTATGTGCAGATAGAGGATCCTATGCGATTTTGTAAGGAACATCTTGCTTTGTGTAACCACCTTGGATTACGTGGACGTATTTTAGTTGCTAAGGAAGGAATGAATGGTTCAGTTAGTGGAACAAAAGAACAAGTTGCAGCGTATAAACAGGCTGTGCATGCTGATGCTCGTTTTGCAGGGATGCCTTTTAAGGAAGATATTGGAGTAAGTCATCCGTTTAAGAAAATGGTGGTGAAAGTAAAGCCTGTTATTTTGAATATGGGGGCAGACGTTACTTTAGAAAACACCGGCACTCATCTGAAACCGGACGAATTTTTACACTTATACGAAACAGATAAAGATATGGTGGTGGTTGATGCACGAAATGACTATGAATGGCGCGTAGGGAAATTCAAAAATGCTGTAACGCTGCCTATCAAAACATTTAGAGACTTTCCAAAAGTTGCTTTACAAGAGCTTGCACCGTATAAGAACAAGAAAATTGTGATGTATTGTACGGGGGGAATACGATGCGAAAAAGCAAGCGCTTATTTGAAAGAAAACGGTTTCCAGGATGTAAGCCAGATTGATGGAGGAATCCTTACCTTTGGTAAACAATATCCAGATACAATCTGGGAAGGGACCTGTTTCGTATTTGATCGGAGAATGGTTTCTAACATTAATACGGAACATACGCCTTTAACCGTGTGTGAGATTTGTACAAGACCGTGTGATTTATATCGTAATTGTAGCCATAGCACGTGTGATGCGTACTGTGTTGTGTGTATTGATTGTGAACAATCGCATGGCGGATGTTGCAGTAAAGCTTGTTTTGTTGAAATGCAGACGAAAGCTATGCGCAATTCTATTTTTTAGCCTGAATCATGCCCCAAGGGGTTGCTCCTGGAAGACGATGTTTACGTGCAATAATTAACAAATAGAGCGCAAAGATTATTGTTGTTGCTGTTGCAATCATCTTATATGCAAGCCACGCTTCTTGTGAAAATTTAGTACCGATTAAATAGTTAGAAAGCCCAAGCACTCCAAACATAGTTGCCCAGAGTAAAGAGACTATTACCCACCCTTGCTTAGAAATGTGAAAGAGATTTTTAAACATCTCGCGTAATATAAGCTTATCTGCAATTAATCCAACTAAAATAGCTAGGGCCATGGCCCCATTGTACCACGTATCTTTGTTAATAATATATTTTGGATTATCAGTTATAAGGGTAATCATGCCAGGGATAACAATTGTTAGTGCTGCAAGTAAAGGGAAAAAAGCAATACGTTGCTGTTTAGTCCATGAAACAAAGAGTGCAAGCAAGGTCGTGCTTACTAAAACAGCGGTTGCTGGAATGAATTTAAGCCAGACAGACACGATAAAAAATACTAAAAGTGGTCCAAATTCAATTAAAAATGCTTGCCAGGGTTTTAGTATTTTCATTTATGAGATAGAGTTTTGATTAAATTAAAGATTTGCAAAATAAAACGTTTCTTCTTTTTTAGCAAGAAAACCCTCCTCCATTAATTGAGCAAGTATTTTTTCTACCCTTATATCTTTTACTTTTTCTTTAATTTTTTGTAGAGAGATACTTTTCTCAAGAGTGAGCACCTTAAGGACTTTTCCGCGCACTTGCCGTTCAGAACCTTCGAATTTCGATTGTTTGGTGTATTGTGTGCTCTTTCTGCTTGGATTGATAACTTGTTTCTTGAGAACTGTGCCATAGTCCATAATGGCAGAATACCATTTGCGTGCATTTGTTTTGTCGAGCGCTTGTTCTACTAATGGAAGAATCTCCTTGTCATGTACTTCTTCTTTCCCTTTGAAAAAGAAATGAATGAAGACAGAACGGACATTGGTTTCAATGAAGATAACGGGTTTGTTGAATGCAAATGCTGAGATGGAGGCAGCAGTTGCGGGACCAATCCCAGGGAGTGCATCTAGAGCTTTGAGTGTATCCGGAATAGTGCCTTGATGAAGAGTGATAATTTCTCGTGCTGCTTTGCGAAGATTAAGTGCACGGCGATTGTACCCTAACCCTGACCAGATTTGTAGCAGTTGCACAGTGGGTGCTTGTGCAAGATCTTTGAGCGTAGGGAAGGCACGTATAAATTCAGTGTACTTCTCAATCACGCGAGGTACTTGGGTCTGTTGGAGCATAATTTCTGATACCAAAACGCCGTACGGAGAAGGATTGCTTCGCCAGGGGAGCACCCGTGCTTGTTTGTCATAAAAAGCATAGAGGAAAGGAGTTAGTTCTGATATTTTCACCACTTTATTACAACGTACAGATTTATAAGAGTTCGGATGGTTCTTGAAAGGATGAAATCAATCTATCTTGACAATGCTGCTACAACACCGGTGCGAAAAGAAGTAGCAAACGTTATGACTGACGTGATGAGCAAGCACTTTGGAAATCCAAGTTCTCCTCATGCGTTAGGAGACGAAGCTCTTGAGCTAATTACTCGAGCACGGAAGAGGATTGCTTCGTTGATGCATGCGAAACCAGAAGAAATAGTATTTACATCTGGAGCAACTGAAGCAAATGCGCTTGCGTTATTTGGGTTGGCTGGTGTCTACGGGACGAAGAAACGAATTGTTATATCTGCATTTGAGCATAGTTCTATTCGTGAAGTGTGTGCGATGTTGCAAGGAGGGGGGTATGAGATTGTGGAACTACCCGTTACCCAAGAAGGACTTCTAGATATAAAGGCACTAGAACAAGCACTTACGCCTAGTACATTGGCCGTTTCTCTTATCCATGGCCATAATGAACTTGGAACGATACAAGATATTAAAGCGATTGCTTCTCTTTGCAAACAAAAGAACATCTTTTTTCATACTGATGCGGTACAAAGTTATGGGAAAGTGCCGATTGATGTGCGCTGGGGCATTGCTTTATTGTCGGTTTCGGCACATAAGCTCGGGGGACCAAAAGGAATCGGTTGTTTGTATGTCCGAGAAGGAATTCACTTGAAGCCTTTATTGCCCGGAAGCCAGGAACGAGGAAGACGAGGGGGAACTGAAAACGTGCCAGGGATTGTTGGATTTGAAAAAGCAGTTGCACTTGCTCAGAAGAATGACTGGGGCACGATTGAGAAACTACGAACCTGGTTTGAAAAAGAATTAGAGGGGCTTGGAGGAGTGATTACCTGCAAGCAGAGTCCTCGCTTACCCGGGCATGTGCATGTTTCATTTCCAGAACAAGATGCCGAACAATTAGTAATTGCTCTTTCTGAACAGGGCATCTATTGTTCTGCTCGTTCTGCATGCTTGACAAAACAACATACGGAACATAAAGTACTGGATGCGATTGGAATGCCCCAGAAACTCCAGAAAGGAAGCGTGCGGTTTGTGTTGGGTGCTGAGACGAGTAAGAAAGAGTTGAAAGTAGTGGTGAGCGTACTTACTCGGTTGTTAAGCTAGGTTTACTTAATTTTTTTGTAGATAACAAAATAACCAAAGTTTTTTCAAGCGCATTACTAATTGCTTTTAGATGATTATTATTTGCAACCGTTGCGTAAAAATATATCTTTGAGCAAGCTTGTTGCTTGCTAATATAGCAATAAAAAGTGCTTTTTAAGCAAGCTCAATATCTTCTTCATTGAAAGGGGCATAACAAAGAACGTTCCCTGCTTTGTCGTTGAGCAACACGTGATATTGGCCGTTTGGTAAGAGAATGTTAATTGTTCCCTTCATGCCTTTCTGCAGTGGTTGCTCATCAGCATACCATTCAATTCGATCAGGATCGGGCAAACGTATTATTTTTACCGCTTGATGGCGTTTGAATTTTGTTTGCATAGTGTTTATTGATATATCCTTCCTCGTTTATCAAAGACTTGAACTACAAGAACCTTCCGATGATGATCTATATCTATTAACGCTCGGTAGTCACCTATGCGAATTTTATGATGATCTCCCTCGTAATGCTCGAGGTATCTCATAGGATTTACTTCGATTTCTTTAAACTTCTTTCTTATTCGGTTTTGTATATCTTGTGGAAGATTTTTAAAGAACTTAGTAGCAGTTGAAGAAAATTGTACTTCGTACATACGAAATTATAAATCCTTTAATGAAGTACGCAAAGAAGGCGCTTCTTTACGAGCTTCTGCAAGCGCTTTTTCTGCCCAAGGCGTTAACTTACCTTCATTCGCTAAGACATTGCTAATTACCGCTAATTGATTTTGTACTTTCATAAGGTCATTATGTACTGTTTCAATGGATACGCTCATCCGATTTATTCTCTCTTTGAGTTAAAATAGTTTATGGTTCTCAAAAAAGCATAGTGCCACTCAAAAAAGAAGACATAAAAAATAATTTCATTTATCGTCGGAAATTATATTTTAAGAAGAAGGTTTAAATAGAGAAATGATGGTTGACATTGTATAAACAAGAGGTTGTGGTATCTGGAGACGGAAAACACAATAGCTTGTGGTGAACTATGCGATGCCCCTACTGTAAACACGATGAGACCAAAGTGGTCGATAAACGTGATGTGGAAGGTAAAGCAAAACGTCGCCGTGAGTGTTTGAAGTGTGAAAAACGCTTTAACACCCAAGAACTCCTGGAGGAGATTGACTTGACGGTTGTTAAAAAAGATGGCCGACGAGAAGATTTTGATCAGGATAAACTAAAAAGAGGGATCGTGATTGCCTGTCAGAAACGGCCGGTAAGCACAGAAACCATTGAACGAATGATAGCAACCATCCAAGACAAACTACGAAAAGAAGGCAAAGAGGTACAGAGCCAGATAGTGGGCTCGTTTGTGTCTAAAGAATTAAAGAAAGTTGATGATGTGGCCTATATCCGATTTGCCTCCGTTTATAAGGACTTTAGTGACGCTGCTGACTTTAAGCGGGAGTTGCAACAATTATGACTCCTGAACGTATGCAACAACTTACGTTAGGGAAGTTTGCTCCTGAGCGAGTGTTGACCAGTGAAGGGAAAAACCCGTTCCATTTTGATATTTTTGGCAATCCAATCAATTGGATGAGTGATGATGTCAAATTAACAGATGATATGGGTAAGGTCGTGTTTACGCAGCCTGGAGTGAAACGTCCTGATTTTTGGAGTGCGCTGGCAATTAAAGTAGTGGCGAATAAATATTTCTGGGGGGATATGCTTAAAGGAGAGCGAGAAAGTAGTGTTGAACAGTTAATTGGACGTGTTGCACGATTTATCCGTCGACAAGCCATTAAACAAGGGTATTTCAATGAAACGCAAGCACAAGTATTACATGATGAAATTATTGCTATTTGTTTGAATCAACTTGCTGTCTTTAACTCTCCTGTCTGGTTTAATGTAGGAGTACAAGAATATCATCCGGGTGCGGGAGGAGTAAGTGCCTGGAAATGGGATGCTCAGAGCGATACGATTGTTCCTGCTCTCAAAACTGATGATCGCCCTCAATGTTCTGCCTGTTTCATCCAGAGTATTCAAGACACCATGGAATCAATCATGGAAGTACAAGTTGCAGAATCGAATTTGTTTAAGGCAGGTTCAGGTACTGGAACTAATCGTTCTCCTTTGCGTAGTAGTCGAGAAAAAGTAACGGGTGGAGGAAAAGCTTCTGGTCCTTTATCGTTCATGAAAGGTTATGATGCCTATGCGGGAGTCATTAAGTCAGGTGGAAAGACTCGTCGTGCTGCGAAAATGGAAATTTTGAATGTTGACCATCCTGATATTATGGACTTTATCCTTGCGAAACAAACTGAAGAGAAAAAAGCCTGGGCATTGATTGAACAAGGCTATTCAGGAGGCATGAATGGAGATGCATATGGAAGTGTCCTCTTCCAAAACTCAAACATGTCTGTGCGTGTGAATGATGAATTTATGGTTGCTGCTCAACAAGGAGGAGAATGGTGGACTAAAATGGTAAAAACAGGTGAACCTTGTGAGAAACATCCCGCAAAAGAGATCATGGCGAAAATTGCAGAGGGAACCTGGCTCTGTGGAGACCCCGGTATGCAATATGATACCACGATTAACAAATGGCACACCTGTAAAAACACTTCTCGTATTAATGCAAGTAATCCTTGTTCGGAATATATGTTCGTGGACGATAGTGCTTGTAATCTTGCAAGTATCAATTTAATGAAATTCCGAAAAGAAGATGGAACGTTCGATGTTGCACGGTACAAACAGGTTGTGAAAGTATTGGCTATCTGTATGGATCTCTTGGTTGATGGAAGTAGTTATCCAACCTCTAAGATTTGTCGTAATAGCCGCGATTACCGCCCTCTCGGTATTGGTTATGCTAATTTGGGTGCTTTGCTGATGAGCTGGGGCTTGCCTTATGATTCTGATGAAGGACGAGCAGTTGCTGCGGCAATTACCGCTATTATGTGTGGAGAAGCATATTTGATTTCATCTGAACTTGCTTCATTGGTTGGTCCGTTCCCTGGATTCCAGAAAAATAAGGAACCGATGCTCGAAGTAATGAAAATGCATCGTGATGCAGTAAAAAGTATTGATGTGGCAAAAATGCCTGTCTTCCTTCGTGATTTAACGAATCATGCCTGGGATAGCTGGAGTGATGCTGTTGAAATAGGTACGCACTTTGGATTCCGTAATGCACAAATGACGGTACTTGCTCCAACAGGAACCATTGCCTTTATGATGGACTGTGACACAACCGGTGTTGAACCAGATATAGCTTTGGTTAAGTACAAAGTCTTGAGCGGAGGGGGAATGTTAAAGATAGTGAATCGTTCAGTGCCTCTTGCCTTGCGTACCCTGGGCTATTCTGAAGATGCAATTACACGCATTATTAATTTTATTGATAAACAAGACACTATTGAAGGGGCCCCTGATTTACGAGCCGAACATCTTGCGGTATTTGATTGTGCCTTTAAACCTGCAAAGGGAACGCGTAGTATCCATTGGTCAGGACATGTAAAGATGATGGCTGGTGGACAACCATTTATTTCAGGAGCAATTAGTAAAACCGTTAATTTACCTGAAACATCTACCAGTGCAGATATTGCTGAAGCATATACCTTGTCTTGGCAACTTGGTTTGAAAGCAGTTGCTATTTATCGTGAAAATTCTAAGCGTTCTCAACCATTGAATACAAAGAAGACTGAAGGAGAAATGGTGAAGAAGGAAGCAGTTACCCAACCAGTACAAGTGGTTAAACTTGAGCGAAAGAAGATGCCTCAAACACGTCAAGCAATTACACACCGATTTGAAATTGCAGGACATGAAGGCTATATTACAATTGGACTTTATGACGACGGTAAACCAGGAGAATTATTCTTAACAATGCATAAAGTAGGAAGTACGGTGAATGGACTGGTTGATGCTTGGGCAACTTCCATTTCCTTGAACTTGCAATATGGTATTCCAGTTGAAGTATTATTCAATAAGTTCCGTCATCAAAAGTTCGAACCTGCAGGTTTTGTAAAGGGGGCAGCCATAGGAGAATTGGACAAGAATTATGTCCCCATTCGTACTGCCTCTTCCATTGTAGATTATATTTCTCAATTTATGTTAAGTCGCTTTGGTCCTGGTGCGGGAGGAATGCAAGTAAATGTTATTCCTGCCAAACCTGAAAGTGTGAAGCAAGCATCCCTTACTGAAGTCCTCGCTGATGAAACTTCATTAAGCGATGGTGCTCCTGCGAAAGTAGAAGAACAAGCTTCTCTCAAGACATTCGGCAATGAAGGCCTTGTCTGTCCGCAATGTGGAGGGCCTGCAAAACGCTTAGGTAATTGTGCAATGGTCTGTACTTCGTGCAAACAAACTACTAGATCGGGTTGTGGGGAATAATCTCTGAAGACTTTTTCACCTCGATAACTTCCTTTTTGACATAATCTTTAAATACTTCTTAAAATAAAAAAGAATATGAAGGTGTTTCTCGATAATCATAAGGACAAGATGCTTGCTGTATTCCGTATTGTTGTTGGCTTGTTGTTTATGGCTCATGGATCACAGAAGTTATTTGGTGATGTTTTTGATCCTACTAGTTTGATGGGTATTGGAGGACTAATTGAATTTGTAGGCGGTTTATTGATTGCTGTTGGTTTTTTCACCCATATTGTTTCATTTGTCTGTTCGGGTCAAATGTTTGTAGCTTACTTTATGTTCCATGCTGAGTATAATTTATTCAGTAGCCCTCTTGCGAATAAAGGAGAACTTGCGTTGTTATACGCTGTTGTATTCCTCTTACTTACCTTCAAAGGACCAGGAGCATGGTCTTTGGATACTTACTTAGCGAATCGCAGATAATTTTTAAGGTATTTTTTCTTTTACTAGTGGTACGAATTGTGTGCCCTGATGTTCGGTAATACGATACGAATGTTCGGTGCGATTGATTTGCACGAGTTTATCTCCGACTGGACCGAGAATAATGCCCCCTTCCGTAAGTTGCGGAAGAAATCGAAGTAAGGTTTCTACATTCTCTGCCCCTGCACTTAATAAAATTCTATCAAAAGGGGCTTGTTCGGGAAATCCTTTTTCTCCTGATTTGGCAAAAAGATGAATATTTTTGTACATCTCGAGTCGTTTCACAGTACTAAAAGCTACACGAGGATTTATTTCAAGGCCAAATAGTAGTGTAGAAGGATAGGCAGTAGCCAATAACGCCAGGACATATCCTGAACCTGCCCCAATTTCTACTATTTTTTGGTGTTCTTTCACTTCTAATAAGGTAAGCATTTGAGCAACGATAGAAACCGGAGGGAGGGTTAATCCATGTTCAATGGGTAATGCAGTGTCTTCATACACATAAAATCGTACCGTTTGAGGAACGAATAGTTCTCGATCAACGAGCGAGATGGCCTTAACTAAGGGGGAAGGGATACCTAACGTAACTAATTTTGCTAATAACTCTTGTTTGTTCATATATTACTAAGAGAGTAGGAGTATAACTAGATATCGAGGATAGTTTTGAGGATTGCATAATGTTTAAATAATACCAGAAGAAAAAGAGAGAGATGGGTGACGTTCCACACTTCTCGCAAAAAGAGTTTGAAGCTAAAACTGCTAAAGGTAATTGGATTATCGATTTCTGGGCTGAATGGTGTGGGCCTTGTAAAATTATTGGACCTGAAGTGGAAGCTGCCGCCAAGAAACTTGCCGGAAAGGTATCCGTTGGAAAAGTAAATGTGGATGAAGAGCAAGATTTAGCTCAGCAGTATGAAGTAATGAGTATTCCTACCTTATTATTCATAAAGAATGGGCAGGTGGTGGATAGAACGGTTGGGGCTTTAGAATCTGATGAGATTATAGAAAAAGCAGAAGAAGTGTTCTAGTTTTTTTCAGAGATTAAAAGAGTTTTTAAGGATAACTTGACTTATGCGTATATGAAATATAATAAATTGGTGCGAGATAAAGTACCTGAAATTATTTTGAAAAAAGAAGGTAAAATTCCCATTACCCATATTGCGGCATATGCAGAATACCACGTTAAATTAATGGAAAAATTACAGGAAGAAGTTGAGCAATTTGCAAAAACCGGGGCAGTTGAAGAATTAATTGATATTTTAGAACTGCTTGATGCAATTATGATTGAGAAAAAAATTTCAAAACGAGTGGTGCGTACAGCACAAGAATCGAAAGCGAAAGAACGAGGGAAATTTACTCGTCGTATTATCCTTGATGAAGCCTAATATCTCTTCAATTAAGCTTCTAACCAACCTTTAAATACCGTTTTCTTATTCATTAGTTACGGCCGCGTAGCTCAGCCCGGATAGAGTACAGGACTTTTAATCCTGGTGTCGTGGGTTCAAATCCCATCGCGGTCATTTTACACCTAATGTCTTTAAATCGTTCTACCAAAAAGGTTTAAAAAGCCACTTTTGCACTCCCCTATACTCCTCACTTTCGGTTGGGGACCACTATCCGCCCTTTCATATGCATACCCTACAACCAAAACACCTCAAATTGAAGCAAACCGACGTTAAAGAATTACTAGAACAATATAACATTTCTATTTCACAATTACCAAAGATTAAAAGCAATGACCCTGGTTTGCCTGAAGGTTGTCAACATGGTGAAGTTGTCAAGATTGAGCGCAAAGATGCGGAAGGAAAAATTAATGTATATTTCAGGGTGGTCGCATAATGGCTCTTGCGCAGGATATTCTCATCAAAAAGTATCTTGCGCAACACTCGTTAGTAGAATCGAATATTCTTTCTTTCAATGACTTTATTCAAAATAGAATGCAGACAATTATCCAAGAAGTAAATGCAAGCTTGGACAATGAAGAAATGGAGATTAAATTGGGCAAGATTCGTCTTGAAAAACCAAATATTATTGAATCAGATGGAAGTAGTAGCGTTATTACTCCTGCAATTGCTCGTTTGAGAAGCTTAACCTACTCTGCACCCTTATATGTAGAATTGACCGTTAAATTTGATGGTCAATTAGATACTGCAGAAGTAGAAGTGGGACGTATTCCAATTATGGTTCGCAGTTCATTCTGTACCACCTCCAAGATGGAAGGCTCCCAAATGGAACAGAATTACATGGATCGTTTGGACCCTGGAGGGTATTTCATCATTAACGGTAATGAACGAGTAATGGTAATGTCAGAAGACCTTGCCGCTAATCAACCATTCATTGAAGAAGGAAGACTTGGATTGACTGTTCGTTTGTTCTCTCAACGTGGTGCTTATCGTATTCCTTCGACAATTTCTGAAACAAATGAGGGAATTCTTGAACTGACCTTTAGTCGTTTGAAGAATGTTCCATTGATTGTTGTTTTGAAAGCATTGGGTATGACTAAGGAATCGGATATTGCCCAAGCAATTGGATATGAAAATGATTGTTTGATCGTTAATTTGTACGAATATGCGACCATTCAAGAATCTGAAGATGCTTTGTTACATCTTGCTGAAAAAGCAGGAGTACAGGGAACGAAGAAAGAAATCTTGGATAGAATGAAAAATAGAATTGATTCCTATTTACTTCCTCATATAGGAACTGAAAAACAAAGTAGAACTGAAAAAGCTTTGACTCTTTGTCGTCTTGTTAACCTCTACCTTCGTGCAAAAGAAAATCCAAACATGCGTACTGATAAAGACCATTACGGTAACAAGCGCGTTAAATTGTCTGGAGATTTGTTATCTGATTTATTCCGTGTTAATTTGAGCATTTTAGTTCGAGATATCCAATATTCTTTACAAAAAGTTGCAAAACGTAAGAAATTCTATTCTTTGAAGACCATTGCAAAGTCAACGTTATTCACTCATCGTATTGAAAGTGCGATTGCTACTGGTAGCTGGATTGGAGAACGTTCAGGAGTTACACAAAACATGGATAAAACAAATTATTTGGCAATGTTATCAGCATTACAAAGAGTTTCGAGTATGTTACCAGGAGAACAAGAAAACTTCATGGCTCGTACTTTGCATCCTACCCATTACGGTCGTTTCTGTCCTACTGAATCTCCTGAAGGAACTGAAATTGGTTTACGTAAAAATCTTGCATTACTCTCTCGTATTTCAACGGCAATTCATTTTGATGAAGCTGCTGTTTTGAAACACTTAATTTCTTTGGGATTGGTAAAACAAGGAGCAGGTAAGGGTGTCTTCTTTAATGGTCGTTTCGTTGGTTTTGTAGAAAATGCTGACCAATTTGTAAAAAAAGTCCGTCATGCGCGACGTTCAGGCGATTTCCCGAAGGATATGAGCGTACAATACAATCCTATTCTTGATCAAGTCTTTATTTCTACTGAAGTAGGAAGAGTCTTGCGTCCATTAGTTGTTGTTGAAAATGGTGCTTCAAAATTACAAGAAGATCATTTACAATTATTGGGTTCTGGTAAAATCCTTTGGTCTGATTTAGTGCGTGAAGGTATTTTAGAATATATTGACGCTGCTGAAGAAGAAAATGCACTTGTTGCTGCTAAGAATGATCAAATTACTTCTGAAAATACGCACTTAGAAATTCACCCGATTGATGTGTTTGGATTGATTACTAGCTTAGTACCTTTCGGTAACCATGACCAGTCTTCTCGTTTGAATAGAGGTAGTAAAACCTTGAAACAGAGTTTAGGCATTTACGCTGCAAACTACTTAGTACGTCTTGACACGGATGTATCTATCTTACATTATCCACAGAAGCCATTAGTACGTAGCTTCATTTATGATACCTTGGAAGTATACCCTGCTGGACAGAATATTGTTGTTGCGATTATGCCATTTGAAGGGTATAATATGGAAGACGCAGTTATCTTGAATAAATCAAGCGTTGATCGCGGTATGGGCCGAAGTACGTATTTCAGACCATACTCTGCAACTGAATTACATTATGCAGGAGGATTACGCGATGAAATTTGTGTTCCAGATAAAGATGTCGCAGGATATCGTCTTGAAAAGTCCTATCGATTTTTGGAAGATGATGGTATTGTATTCCCTGAAGCAAGTATGCATGAAGGAGAAGTATTGATTGGTCGTACTACCCCTCCAAAGTTCTTAAGTGAAGCAAAAGATTTGAGCATTCAAAGTAAAAAGGAAGCAAGTACTGCTATCCGTCAAGAAGAACAGGGAACTGTTGACGCTGTATTTATCACTGCCGACCAAGAAGGTAACAAGATTGCACAAGTACGTACACGTGATCTTCGTTTACCTGAACCAGGAGATAAATTCTCTACTCCTCACGGTCAGAAAGGAGTTGTTGGTTTAATTGCAGATGGAGAAGATATTCCTTTCACTGCACATGGTGTTCGTCCTGACTTATTGTTTAACCCTCACGGTATTCCAAGCCGTATGACGGTGGGGTATTTGATCGAATTACTTGCAGGAAAAGCAGGAGCAGTCTCTGGCAAGATCATGGATGGTACTTCTTTCTCTGGCCAAACGGTTGGACAACTCGAAGAACAATTACGAGAAATGGGCTTCCGCTTTGACGGTAAAGAAACTATGTACAATGGTATCACTGGTAAGAAAATGAATTGTAAAATCTATATCGGTAATATGTACTATCTCAAATTGAAGTATATGGTAAAGAATAAGATCCATGCTCGTGCATCAGGTAAAGTAGCGCTCTTGACTCGTCAGCCTATTGAAGGACGAGCACGTGGTGGAGCATTACGTCTTGGAGAAATGGAACAACAAGCACTTGCAGGTCATGGGGCCTCTTTATTATTGAAAGAACGTTATGACTCAGACCGAACTATTATACACATCTGTTCTGCATGTGGTAGTATGGCTTATGAAGATATGATTCGTAATAAGATTGCCTGTTCTATTTGTGGTGGTAGCGAAGCAGAACCTATTGAAATTTCGTATGCCTTCAAACTCTTGTATGATGAACTCCTTGGATTAGGAGTGCATACTGCATTTGAATTAAAAAACAAATTTGAACAATGAAAGAACACGGATTTAGAAAACAAGTAAGAAGCCTTCGCTTCAGTTTGCTTAGCCCTGACCAGATTAAGAGAATGAGTTCTGCGAAGATTGTTACTCCAGAATTATATGATATTGACGGTTTCCCTGTAGATGGAGGCTTAATGGATCTTCGCTTAGGAGCTATTGATCCAGGAGTACGTTGCAGAACCTGTGGTCAACGCTTCAAAGAATGTTTGGGACACCCTGGTTGTATTGAACTTGCTCGCCCTCTTCTTCATATTAAATATATTCCTTTAATGGAGTTGTGTTTACGTAGTTTCTGTTCTAAGTGTGGTAAACTTGCTTTGAGCGATGAAAAAGCTGCAGGTTTAAGCCCTTCTGCTCGTGCAAAGAAAGCACGTGATGCAAAGAAATGTCCTCATTGTCAAGAAATTCTTGAACGAGTAAAACTTGAAAAGCCAAGTACATTTATGATTGGTAAACGCCGTATGTCCCCTATTGAAGTACGTGAACGACTTGTTTTGATTAAAGATGAAGAATTAAAGAAAATCGGTATGAATGCGCGCACTTGCCGTCCTGAATGGGCAGTTCTTTCCCTCTTACTTGTTCCTTCAGTAACTACTCGTCCAAGTATTACTTTGGACACGGGAGAACGTAGTGAAGACGATTTGACACACAAACTTTCTGATATTATTCGTGCTAACCAACGATTATGGGAAAACTTGAATGCTGGAGCACCTGAAGTAATCATTGAAGACCTTTGGGACTTGTTACAATATCACGTTACCACGTTCTTTGATAATAACGTCACTCGTATTCCTCCTGCACGTCATCGTTCTGGACAACCATTGAAAACAATTACTGAACGTATTAAAGGTAAAGAAGGAAGAATCCGTTTGAACTTAGCAGGTAAACGTGTTAACTATTCTGCACGTACTGTCGTTTCGCCTGATCCATTTATTAAAATCAATGAAGTAGGTGTACCATTTGAAGTTGCACGTATTTTGACCGTTGCTGAATCAGTTACTTCAAATAATTTGGAATCTTTGAAAGAACTCATTAAGAAAGGAGAACAATACCCTGGTGCAAATTATGTTATTCGCCCAGATGGTAAGAAGAAACGCATTACTGAAGAATTGAAAGCGGAATTATGTACTGAAATTCAACCAGGCTATAAAGTTGAACGACATATACGCGATGGAGATATTGTTCTCTTTAATCGTCACCCTAGTTTGCACAAACAAAGCTTGATGGCTCATTATGTACGTGTCTTACCTCATCGCACATTTAGATTACACCCTGCTGTGGCCATGCCTTATAACGCGGACTATGACGGGGACGAAATGAACATTCACAGTCCTCAGACTGAAGAAGCACGTAGTGAAGCAGAAACATTGCTTAACGTAAATGCAAATATCATCTCTTCTAAGAACAATATGAACTTGGTTGGAACTATTGCTGATTCGGTTACAGGAGCATATGTCTTGAGTAAAGCTACCTTGACTAAGTCTGATGCTGATCAATTGTTATATGCTTCTGGTGTTACAACTGGAGTTAAGAATAAATCTTTGTCAGGTACTGAAGTTTTCAGCCATATTCTTCCTGCAAAATCAGGTATTACCCTTCCACAGACATTAACTGGTTCAAACTCATTTGGTTCTGAAGATGGAGCATTGGTCAAAGAAGTTGATAGAGACTTTGGACGAGATGTTGCTGTTGAAACGATTAATCGTGCATTCTTATTGGGCGCTTTGTATCTTGCTCGTTCAGGATATACCCTTTCATTACAAGATTTGAACGTAGATACTAAAGTAAAGCAAGAAACCGATGAAGTTGTTGCTCGTGCTGAAGAAAAGACAACTGAAATTATCAACAACTATCTTGATGGTACGCTTACCCTTCTTCCTGGTCGTACTGCTGAAGAATCTCGTGAAACTGCAATCTTGCAAATCTTGAACGAAGTTCGTACTGAAGCTGGTAAAATCGTTAAATCAAACTTCCCTGTGGATGGTAATGTGAATAAGATGATTACTCCTGGGGCAGCTGGAAGTATGTTGAATATTACTCAGATCGGTTGCTGCGTAGGGCAGCAGTCGCTCTGGAATAAGCGTATTAGCTTTGGTTACTTTGATAGAACACTTTCCTTCTTTAAACGAAAAGACTTGTCTCCTGCTGCACATGGATTCATTAAATCTTCTTTCTTTGAAGGATTGAAACCAAGTGAATTCTTCTTTGGAGCAATTACTGGTCGTGACTCGTTAATGGATACTGCATTACGTACGCCTAAATCTGGATACTTATATCGTCGATTAGTAAGCGCATTACAAGATTTGAAAGTTGAATATGATGGTACCGTTCGTGATGCTTCTGAACATATTGTCCAATTTATGTATGGAGATGATGGAAGAGACGTTTCACGCTTACACACGAAAGATAACAAAGTTGTTTCAGGAGAAGCAATTGGAGTTATCACTGCACAAAGCTTTGGAGAAGCTTCTACGCAGATGGTTTTGAGAACGTTCCACAACGCAGGAGTTGCGCAAATGCAGGTTACTTTGGGTCTTCCTCGTCTCGTAGAGATATTCGATGCTCGTAAACAACCAAGTACTCCTTTAATGGAAGTCTTCTTGGATAAAGAATATAATAATGAAAAAGAAGCAAAAGTAATTGCTGAAAAGATAAAAGAAGTTCGATTGAAAGAAATTGCTTCTCAGATTACTATTGACTTTGGTAATAAGAAAATTGAAATTGAATTAGATAGTAAAGCATTAAAGACTGTTCACCAAGGAGCACAGAAACTTGCAGACAAATTGACTGATAAAGGATTAAAGGTAAAAGCAACTGATTTGAAGATCAGTATTAACTTCGGAGATTCGGACTTCAAAGCAATGTATAAATTGAAAGAAAAGTTAAAGGACACGATTATCTCTGGAGTAAAAGGTATTACGCAAGTTGTTGTTGCAACTCGTGGTAAAGAATATGTTGTTTTGACTGCAGGCAGTAACTTACAAGATGTTCGTGAAATCAAGGGCGTTGATAAAGATCGAGTTACCAGTAACGATATTTATGACGTATCCAATGTATTGGGTATTGAAGCTGCTCGTGCAACTATTGTTGCTGAAATTTCGAAAGTCTTGGAATCACAGGGTCTTGACATTAACATCCGTCACTTAAAGTTGATTGCTGATGCTATGACTTCATCAGGTGTTGTTAAAGGAGTTACACGTATGGGTATTATCTCTGAAAAGGCAAGTATCCTTGCTCGTGCAACATTTGAAACACCAGATAAACAATTCGTGAATGCAACTATCCAAGGCAGTAAAGATGAATTGAAGTCAGTTATTGAAAATATCTTGTTGAATCAGCCTATTCCTGTTGGTACTGGTCTTCCTGGTTTAATGGTAAAAGTAACTGGCCCTTTAGCTGAACAAACTAAAGAAAAGGAAGCGTAATTCTGAAGCAATGGCAACACTCGATATGCAAACAATTCGTTATTTGAACTTGTTAGATAAAATAACGCATGTAAAGACAAGCAAATGTTTTACCTATAATAATACACTTATTTTTGCGGTGCCGAAAGCATTTGTAGCACAAGCAGTGGGAGATCATGCGTATAACATTAAGCGTATGCAAGAACAAATTGGAAAGCGCGTGCGTGTTATTGCACAAGCAGAAGGAGTTGAAGATGCAAATCGTTTTGTAAGTGATATTGTTTCCCCGACTGGTTTTAAAGGGATTGTTATTCATCAAAATGTTTTAACAGTGAACGCGGGCAATATGCAGAATAAAGCTTCATTGTTAGGACGCAATAAAATGCGTTTTGCTGAATTAGAGCTCATTGTTAAAGATACGTTTGGTTTTGAATTAAAGATTATTTAGGTTGATGAGCTCTTTTCCCTAGGATACGATATATAAACTGTTCTTTCTTCTTTCTTTTATGCATATTTGGTACGGAGTGAATGGAGAAGGGATGGGACATGCCATGCGTAGTGCAGAGAGTATACGTTGGTTGCGCTTACAAGGGCATACTGTTCAGGGATATGCTGGAGGGAAAGCGAGTGAATATCTTCGTTCAGTAACCCCTACCCTGAAAATTCCCTTTTTACAATGGGTTGTGCGCCAAGGAACTGTTTCCGCTTTACAGACAGGATTGTTTAACTTTGTACAAAGCCCCTTCCTTTTGTTTACCTTTGGACGATTGCTTTTCCGAGGAATAATACATCGTCCTCGTTTGATTATTACGGACTTTGAACCATTGACTGCTTGGACTGCCTTTGTACTCCGTATTCCTTTGATAAGCATTGATAACCAACATAGTATTACTGACGCAGATAGTTCCGCTTTACCTTCAGGGATGGGGAAATGGAGTTATCAATTATTTACACGGGTTATGATTCCCTTCCCTCGTCGCACACTTATCTATTCCTTCCTTTCGCTTAGAACTCTTACTCCTCGTGCAACTATTGTTGCTCCACTCGTTAAGACATCAGTAGTAAAGGCGCGAGTAACTCGAGAAACACATTTCTTAGTATATCTTAACAAAAGCGATGACTCACTTATTTCGCTCTTACATATCCTGCCTCGCTATTCATTTATTGTATATGGGCTTAATCGAGATGCACAATTACAAAATGTAACCTTGCGGTCATTTAATGATGCCTCCTTTATACGTGATTTTGCTTCGTGTAGGGGATTTATTTCAAATGGGGGAATGACTTCGTTAAGTGAAGCACTCTATCTGCATAAACCCGTTTTATGTATTCCTCTTGCTGGACATCATGAACAAGAAGCAAATGGACATTTTCTTGTCCAATCAGGAAAAGGAATGATGGGTAAAACACTTACCCCTCGACTGTTCCAGCAATTTCAACAATTTGTTAGAAACTATCGTGCACCAAAACACCACGAACAACTATCTGCTTGGAAACCTGTTTTACAGAAAACACTTACCGATCTTATTTCTTAAAGGGACTGAAATGTTGAGCGAGTTTGTAACAACCGTAAGTAATGAAATAAGCTGCAAAGACGTCAATAGAGTAATGTTCGTGCATCGCGAGCACGGTGGTTGCCATAAGCAATGAACCTGCTAAAAAGAACCAGCGTATCTTATGTTCCTTAAAAACAAGAAATGCAATGAAAGGAACGGCAGTATGACCTGAGAAGAATAGATCATTTTGAAATTCAAAGAAGCTGAATGCTCCAGGAAAACCATGAGACATGGCATCAAAAGGAGTTTTAAGATGCGTCAAAGAAATAAATGCGCTTCGTACAATCATCAGAAAACTAAATTGCCCAAGCATATGATGTACTTGATTTACCGCAAATAACGCAGGGTAGAGAATCATCAAAAAGATAATGCCGAGCCAGACATAGGTATAAATGAAGTTCCAATCATAGGGTCCGAAATTATCTAAAATAAAATCACTTGCAACTGCATCTCCTTTTTCGGTAACATAGACCCCTGCATTATAGGTAATGGCTGTAGAAACAAAGAGTAAAAAGATTGCAAATATGATTGCTTTATGATGTTGCTTAAGTTCTCTTCCCCATTGCGTGAGCCAGGCGTGTATCTCCTTCATATTCATACAACCCCTTACCTTCGCTGATATTTAAACACTATGGGCGGATAAGGTTTAAAAAGCATCTTTGCAAGGACTTCATACATGGGATTATTGAGTGGACGTAAATTTCGCAAAGATGCACGCAAATATAGATGGTCTCAAAAAACCTACAAATCGCGTGTTCTTGGATTGAAAGTAAAAGTTGACCCTTTGGAAGGAGCTAGCCAAGCGAAGGGGATCGTTATTAATAAATTCCAAAAAGAAGCACGACAGCCTAACTCTGCTATGAGAAAATGTTGCAAAGTACAATTAATCAAAAATGGTATCTCCGTTGGTTCATTTATTCCAGGTAATCTTGCACAAAAATTCGTTGATGAACACGATGAAGTAATCATTGAACGTATTGGTGGTCGTTCTGGCCGTCAGAAGGGAGATATTCCTGGTATTCGTTTCAAAGTAATTAAAGTCAATGAACAGCCATTACACTTATTGTGGAAAGGTAAGCTTGAGAAGGGTAGACGTTAAACATGATTGAGCAACAAGCAACATCTAGTTTGAAAGTATTTGATTTGTATGACGTGTCTACGATTGTCATCAAAGATCCTGCTATGAGAGCATACATGAACTTTGTTCCTCGTGTGCTCATTAAATCATATGGTCGAAGAAATACTGAATACATGGGCAATACGAAAGTTAATTTGATTGAACGACTTGCAAATCGTCTAGCTGTTCCTGGCCATCAAGGTAAGAAACATAAAATTATTACTTCCTGGAGCTCAGGCAAATATAATAAAAATATGAGGACAATTATGACTGTTCTTGCACTTATTGAACAACGCACTAAAAAAAACCCCGTACAAGTGCTTGCAAGTGCAATTGAAAATGGTTCTCCTCGTGATGAAATCACGGTTATTGAACAAGCTGGTGCGAGATATCCACAAGCTGTTGATTGTTCCCCTATTCGCCGTATTAATCTTGCTATTCGTTGGATTGTACAAGGAAGTTATGCAAAAGCATTCGGTAAGAAAAAGAAAATTGCTGAAACACTTGCTGATGAAATTATGAAAGCTTCTGAAGGAAACATGGAAAGTTATGCCATGTCCAAAAAGAACGAAGTTGAAAAACAAGCTGATTCAGCAAGATAATAGTCACTATGGCAGACAAAGAAACAAGTTTAGAGAAAATTAAGCGCTTAACAAGCGAACAAGTAACTATTCGTAATGTTGCAACATCTGCACACATTCACCATGGTAAAACTGCTTTTACAGATAATCTACTTGCTGCTGCAGGCATGATGGCGAGTAAAAATGCAGGAAGTTTGGAAGAAGGAATGACTACCTGGCAACATGCGGATGAACAAGAACGTTTGATGACGGTAGATGCTGCAAACGTAAGTATGGGTCACACGTATGAAGATAAGGATTATTTGATTAACTTAATTGACACACCTGGACACGTTGACTTTGGTGGAAACGTAACGCGTGCAATGCGTGCTATTGACGGTACGTTCGTATTGATTTGTGCAGTAGAAGGAATTATGCCCCAAACAGAAACAGTATTGAAACAAGCACTTCGCGAACGTGTAAAGCCAGTTTTGTTCATTAACAAAGTTGATCGTTTGATTAAGGAATTACAATTAACTCCTGAACAAATGCAAGAACGCTTCATGAAATTGATTCAAAGTTTCAATCACTTAATCATGCAAATCGCTGAACCGGAATATAAGGAAAAATGGCAAGTAAACGTTATGGATGGAAGCGTTGCATTTGGGTCTGCTAGAGAAAACTGGGCAATGAGTTTACCATTCATGAAAAAGAAAAAAATTAGTTTCAAAGATATTTATCGTATCTATGAAATGGATGAAGTTGCTCGTAAGGATTGGGTCTGGAAGAACGCAGCATTACATGAAGTTGTGTTAGATATGGCTATCAAACACTTGCCAAACCCTGTTGAAGCTCAAAAATACCGTATTTCCCGTATCTGGCGTGGAGACCTTGATTCCAAGTTTGGTCAAGATTTATTGAAGTGTGATAGAAATGGAGAAGTTGCATTCGTTATTACTAATATTGCTATTGACCGACGTTCAGGAAAAGAAGTTGCAGCTGGACGATTATATTCTGGTACTATTAAGAATGGTATGGAAGTATATGCTAACAACGCAAAGAAGAAATATCGCTTACAGCAAGTTCTGGTCTATAATGGTATTAAACCTGAACAACTAGAAGAAGTTCCTGCTGGAAATGTTCTTGCTCTTGTTGGTTTAAATTGTGATGTAGGCGATACCATTACTTTGTCTGAGCAAACGCCATTTGAAGAAATTAAACATATTTTCCAACCAGTTATTACTAAATCTATTGAAGTAACTAAATCACAAGATTTGCCAAAATTGATTGATGTTCTTCGCAAAGTAGGTAAAGAAGACCCAAGCTTAAAGATTGAAATTAATGAGGAAACTGGTGAAAATTTGATGTCTGGCATGGGTGAATTGCATTTGGAAATTATTGAAGGAAGAATCAAGACTGAAAAAGGACTTGATGTTAAAATGGGTGCCCCGATTGTTGTGTACCGTGAAAGTATTGGAAAAACTTCTCCTGAAATAGAAGTTCGTACACCTAACGGGCATAATGTCTTCTTCTTCAGTATGGAACCTTTGGAAGATAATGTCTATGCTGCTATTGAACGCGGGGAATTACCTGAAGGCCGTGTAAAGAAGAAAGCAGAAGACCTCTGGAAGAAATTATCTACGCTTGGTGTTTCAAATGATGAAGCTCGTCAATATCAGGAAATTTACAAAGGTAATGTCTTTGAAGAACGTACGCGTGGATTAGTATTGTTACCAGAAGTTATTGAATCGATTATTGATGGATGGAAACTGGTTATCGATGGAGGCCCTCTCGCGAAAGAACCTATGATGAAGTCTAAGATTATTTTACATGATGCAAAGTTACACGTTGACCATATGCATCGTGGACCTGCACAGATTTATCCAGCAGTACGTCAAGGTATGTTCGAATGTATGAAGAAAGGTGGTGCAGTCTTACTTGAACCAATTCAAACACACGTCATTGAAGCACCTGTTGATTTCATGGGGGTTGTTACAACCTTAATTGGTGGAAAGCGTGGTGTCTTATTGGATGTACAACAAGAAGGTATTGATACACAGATTAAAGCAAAGATCCCTGTATCCTCGATGATCGGATGGAGCTCAGACTTACGTTCTGCAACTGAAGGACGAGGTATCTCTTCCTTGCTTGATCAGGAATTCCAAAAGATGCCGGGCGAATTACAGCAAGGCGTTATTCGTGGCATTAGAGATCGTAAGGGTCTTGCTGAGAATCAGTAAATACTGATTTTTATTTTAAAAATAGTTTAAAATTTCCCCTCTTTTTATGAAAAATATAGTGAATAATATTAAATCAAATTTGTTGATATTTCTTTTTATCGACGGAACTATATACATAACGTGTTGTTTTTAATAGATATATTAGAGTGGCAGGAAAAGATTTAAATAGGCATTTTCACAGCACTTCATTACAATGGCAAAGACAAAACCAACATTAAACGTTGTATTCGTAGGTCACGTTGACCACGGTAAATCTACCACTATTGGTCGTTTGATGTTCGATTCTGGCGCAGTATCTCCTGAAGAAATGGAGAAGTTAAAAGCTGAAGCTCAAAAGCACGGTAAAGTTGGATTCGAATTCGCTTTCGTTATGGACAAATTCAAAGAAGAACGTGAACGTGGAGTTACTATCGACTTATCATACCAGAAATTATTGACTAATAAGTATGAAGTTACTATTATTGACGCTCCTGGACACAAAGACTTCGTTAAAAACATGATCACTGGAGCTTCTCAAGCAGACGTTGCATTCTTGACATTATCCGCTAAAGATGGCGTTCAACCTCAGACAAAAGAACATGTATGGCTTTTGAGAACAATGGGAGTATCCCAACTTGCTGTTAACATCAACAAGATGGACACTGTTGAATTCAAGGAAGATGCATACAAGAAAGTTATTGCTGAAGTTTCCCCTATCTTGAAACAAGCAGGATATAAACCTGAAGGAATCACCTTCTTGGCTATCTCTGGATTCAAGGGAGATAACGTTGTCAATAAATCTTCTAATATGCCTTGGTACAAGGGTCCAACTGTTAAAGAACAATTAGACTTATTCACCCAACCTGAAAAACCAACTGAATTGCCTCTTCGTATGCCTCTTCAAGATGTCTATGAAATCACCGGTATTGGTACTGTTCCAGTTGGTAAAATTGAAACTGGTGTTATGAAGATTGGTCAAAAAGTTATTATCTTGCCTGGTCGTTCTGGAAAAGGAATTGAAGGCGAAGTGAGAACTGTTGAAATGCACCATGAACAAATGCCACAAGGCGAAGCTGGCGATAACGTTGGTATCAACATCCGTGGTGTTGGTAAGAAAGACGTTGCTCGTGGCGACGTTGTATGTGATGCTGCTAAACCTGCTACTATTGCAGAAGAATTCGTTGCACAAGTTGCAGTTATTTCACACCCTACGGTCATTGCAAAGGGTTATACGCCTGTATTCCACGTTCACACTGCACAAGTGCCGTGCCAATTCATTGAATTGATTGAAAAGACTGGCCCTGATGGTGTAACTGCAAAGAACCCAGATTTCTTGAAGAATGGCGATGTTGCAAAAGTTAGAATCAAACCAATTGGTAACCTTGTCCTTGAAACACAAGCTGCTAACCCTCACATGGCTCGTTTCGCTATTCGTGATGCTGGAGCAACCGTTGCAGCTGGCGTTTGTATTGAAGTAAAAGCTAAGAAATTAGCATAAGTATTTATTTTCTTTTTATTGCGATATCTTTTTATAGGATTTTTTTGATGCCTTGCAACCATGGATGTGGCTACTCGAACATTTTTGAAAGAACTACTTGTTCCCGCATTACCAGGATTTACTGAACTGTATGCCTTTCGAGGGAAACGTGCGTTGCTTGATTGTGCTGTTTATTCTCTCGTCTCAGTAGTTGATCAGAAACGAGCACAAGCAAGCATTAAACAACCCCTACATCAAGCTTGGACGTTTGTGAGTGGTCTTAGCGCAGGAATGCTTACCGGATGGATTTCTATCGATATGAGTACTGCGGTAACCCATTATGCTTCTCTTGATCGATATGATGATGCGGCCCTTATTGGAGCATTCTGTATTGCAGGACGAGGAGCAATAGGGTGCGGAGCTCGTACATTAGAACACTATGTACGAAAAAATATGGGATAAATGAGTAGTATGATATCGTTATGTTCAACGCAATTTAGAACCTGCTTAATACCGCCCCTGCCCTTATAATTACTCTAAAATTAATCTCGCTTGCCCCTCCGCGTTCTCGCCCTGCTTGGTTTTGAGTCGTTGAACAGCGCTTTAACAGGAAATGCCTCAGCTCGGCATTTCCCCAAATTCAATTTCAGCTCTGAAAAAGTTACAATTGTTTCTTTAGATTCATGAACTCTTTAATTTTACCGAGCTTTTCATAGAGAGGAAGAATAGCTACTTGGGCTTTACGTTTTTCTTCAGGCGTAATGAATTCCAATGCAAGCAGTGATTCATATGCCTCTAAAGCGTGTTTACGCTTATCTCTCTTGAGAAATTCTTCTGCAGTAGTGAAATGCACTTTTTTATAGGCATCACGCAAGGTAGGTTTTTGGCGTTCGTTTGCTGAACCAAGCGCTTTTGTGAAAGAAACACGCGATTCGTCAAATGCTCCTCCCCTCACCAATAGTTCGGCGGATTTGAGGAAATCATTCATCTTCCCTTCAAAAGTGGCGTTAATTTCTGCTGCATTCCGTACTAATTTACCTGCTTCTAGGTGCATGTGACGCTGTTCATAAATCCCTGCAAGAGTAAGTAAGACATATTTACGCGTATCAAAATCTAATGTTTTCTTGAGACATTGCTGTAAGAAATCCATTTTGACATAATCCCCTACACTAGCAAGTTTTGCTTGAATATCTGCTCGTGAGAGTTCACCCGTTCCTCTTTGTTCCATGTCAAGTCATGCTTATTGAGCAGTATTTAAGGATTGTTGTTATTTTTGTAAAAACTATTCCTCATCAGATAATGCATCAAGGTCGTCAAAGATTTCTTCTTCAAAATCCTCAGGTTCTTCAGCAATCATGTTTTGAGGTACAATTGCTTCAGTACCCTCTTTTTTCACCATACTCTCTGCTTATTCCCCGTATATATAAACCTTACCGACGATAAAATCTTTCTTTTCTGGTCACATAATCTTTATATAGTTTGTACTGTCTCGTTGTTCGTTTCCTCATTCTGATTTCCAAAGCTTTAAAAGAGCACAGTTATGCGATAAGTATATGAAAAATCGTGGCAAACGTAATGTTGCTGAAGTAGCAGAGAGACGTATGCAGTCTCGACGCCAACTTCTTGCTGCTCTGGGTATTGGAGTCGGAGGAGTGGCAGCAGCATTCTTACTTCTTGGTACTGGAAGCGCATTACGCATGAATAAATCTGCTCCTTCCGCAGTTCCTTCTTCTGGAATGATTACCTTTGATAATGCAAGAAGTACTCATTCACTTCGACAACAATTTCTCGATCAACTTGTGAGTACGAATCAAATTCCCTATTGCACTGGAGTAGTGTATGACCATGATGGAAGTAAGATACAAGCATATTTTCAATCTGTAGGGGCTACTGAATTTATCGGAGGAAAAGCATCCGTTTTTCATAACGGAAACTATGATATTAAAACACCTGACGTACTTAATCGTGCAGGACAAGGACATGCTGTGCCTATTTTTGTAGGGAGGCAACCGTTTGAAGCAAATTCTTTTTCATATATGAATGCAGAAGATCTTCGACATATCATTGTTGCGCATGAAGGCCAGCATTGCCAACAACATGCAAAAGGATTGCCCTATCTTTCACCTAGCGAAACACTTGCTGGATTACAAGAAGGAAAGATTCACCCTATTTTTCTCTATCATATTGCAGAACATGATGCCTATCTCCATGATTTACCTCGTTTATTACGTGGAGAATTCAAAGCAAGTGAGTACCATATCAATGACGCCAAACAACGTTTTATTCAAAATGGCTTCAATTTAACCAGAGCAAGTCGAATTGCCCGACCGTTGGAATTACGCCTATTTCAGGGAGTAATGAGTGGTGTTCAAATGGAGCCCCTCTTACGGGATCTTTCAGTTCCCTCTTCTCATTACGAAGCAATGAAAAGGTTTAAATAGCAATTTGAGATTTAGATGGTAAGAACTCACGTTCATATTCACCGCCCTCTGGGCATCATTGGTACTCAGTACCGTAGAATTTGTTTGTTCTCCCTTTACGACGGGACAGCTGATAGGTCGTTTATTAGAAACTATGGCAAAAGTAAGTCCAGTATCCATTAAGTACATGATCCATGCAGCGTTCACCGCAGCTGGACCTCTTGAAAAACCAGACGTGATTGGGGCTATTTTTGGTCAAACAGAAGGATTATTGGGTGAAGCGCTTGAAATGCGTGATTTACAGAAAGAAGGTAAGATTGGACGTATTGAAGTTGATTTAGAGATTGTGGATGGTAAGAGCGTGGGTAGTTTACAAGTACCAAGTGCTTTAGACAAATCTGAAACTACGATTATTGCTGCAGCTTTAGAAACCATTGACCGCATTGGTCCAACTGAAGCACAGATTGTTGTTAATAAGATTGAAGATGTTCGTGGAAGTAAGCGTGATTTCATTATTGCACGTGCTAAAAAACTCTTAGAAGGACTTGATGGCTCTGGTGGAGAGATTGGTGAAATGAGTAAGACTTTGAAAGAAGAAAATCGTGTTGCAAAGATCCAAGAATATGGTGAAGAGAAATTACCTGCTGGAGATTTATCTGGAAACGAAATTATTGTATGTGAAGGACGTGCTGATGTGGTCAATCTTTTGAAGAATCGCGTGAACAATGTTATCGGTATGAATGGAACAAAATTACCTGCTGAAATTGCTCGTTTGGGTATGACAAAAGAAATCACTTTGTTCGTTGACGGTGACCGTGGAGGGAAATTAATTGCTCAAAACGTTATCAATAATGCAAAAATTGCATTCGTTGCAGTTGCTCCTGATGGAAAAGAAGTAGAAGAACTCCAAGGTAAAGAAATCTTACTGGCACTTCGTCGAAAAATAACGGTTAAAGAATATCTTGCACTTGATCGTAAGTTTGGTCGATTCTCAGGCCATCAAGATGCTGAATCAGCTCCTGAACCTGCTGCTCGTCCTGAACCTACTGTTGAAGGCAAAAAGGCCGTACGTGATGCATTTGAAAAGATTCGTGACTCCAAATCTGCTGTTTTGTTAGATGGAAATGGCTCAGTTATCAAACAAGTGGGTGCTCGTGAAGTTGGTAAAGCTGTTGCATATAGCAAACAACCTATTTTTGCTGTGGCAATTGATGGTCAGGCAACTAGCGCGGTTATCAAAACCTGTGATGAATTTGGTGTTCAATTCTGTGGAGCAACCACTTTTGGTAGCGTCGAAGATACTGCTGTTAAATTAGTTAGTTTGTAATTATTTTCTATAAGCTTTATATAGGATTACTTCTTTTATTGTTGATGGTGGTGACACAGGGTGTACGGTATGTGAATCGTTCCCCTTGGCTTCATCAACTTCGTTCTATTCGCCGAGTACGAACAAAATTACGCTCGCATGCTCGTGCTAAAACAGTGATCATTGGAGGAGGAATTGCTGGTGTGATGACTGCTTATTTCTTATTACGTGATACACGAACCAATGTTACGTTAATAGAAGCAACAAAAATTGCACATGGGGCTACAGGGCATAATGCAGGACAGATTGTGAGTTATTTTGAACGTTCTTTCTCAGACATTGTGCAAGAATATGGCCTTACTCTTGCTGCTCGAGGTCAAGAAGAGATTATCAGTGCCTGGAAGTTACTTAAATCAATCTATGCAGATGTCCCCCTCACTGCAGAATTTTCTCATTTTATAGGTTATGCAGGATGTAGCACTTTAGCACAAGTAGTGAGTCACCTTGAAAATAAACGTCTTCGTGCACTTGCTAAACTTCGTCTTGAGGAAGTATACCTTTCTGACCGTGCTCCTTTTTTGAAACAAATTCCTGGCAAATATAAGCAGTTATACACGGTGGTTCCTCATGAAAAAATTACTCAGCTTCTTGAAACACGAGATACGTATTATGCCGCTTTTGCCTCTAAAAAAGGTTGTTTAAATGGTGCACTCTTTACTGAAGAATTAGTGGGGTATTTACTCACTACCTATCCTCGTCGTTTTACATTGTACGAGCATACACCGATTAAAGCACTTGCTTTGGGAACACACCCTGTTCTTACCACCAAACAGAACAAAAAAATTACTGCACAACGCGTGGTACTCTGCACGAATGGATTTGAACAATTTACCATTACCGATTCAGAAGGTTCTGCAATTAATACCTTATTTCATGATTATATACGAGGAGTAGTCGGTTATATGGCAGGATATATTGACCAAACCCCAAAAAAACCTTTTGCAGTCAGTTACTTTTCTCCCTTATTTACTAAACGTGAAGATCCTTACTTCTATGTAACGCGCCGTGCGTTTGAATTAACAAAGAAACGAACGGATACGCTTGTTTGTATTGGAGGACCTGAAGTCTTTTTAGATGATCATACCGCTTACAAACGACATCGCCCTTATTTTGTGAAGCGAGAGAAAGAAATTGATTCTTTTGTAACTAAAACACTTGCGTTTGCACCCCTTCATCCCTTGTATCGTTTTCATTGGCATGGCCTTATGGGCTATACGCGTAATGGTTTACGAGCTATTGGTGCTCATCCTCGTCATCCTTCTTTCTTTTTAAACTTAGGATGTAATGGGGTAGGTATTTTGCCAAGCATTTATGGAGGGTATCGGATTGCACGACTTATTGCGGGCATAAAGCTCCCTCCTTCTATTTTTGATGTGAAGTTGTAAGAGTGTTTAGTATTTGTTTTCTCTTCTTGCTCTGTTACTCCCCTCTTCAGATAACATAGCTTTATAGAGGGGAAGCTCCTGAGAAAACTATCATGAAGCGTATTCTTTCTTTGGGTGTGCTTGCTGGTTGTTTACTCTCATCAGGATGTGTTGTAGAACGTGCTTCATTTTTAGGAAAACCTCTTCACTCTTCTGAAACGCCTGCAGTTGTGCGTTCTGCCCCTTTTCCTTCTCCTTCTTCCTCTCCTGTTTCATCTGGAACTTCGATAGACTATCGCGCTCCTTCTGCTGAACGGGTCACTTCTCGATTACATACTAGTTCTTCTTATGCTCCTTCTTCTCCCAATGAACCGCGTGGATGGACTCTTTTTTCGTTTGAATTCCGCGATCATTATCGTCCTGATCAAAAATAATATCCTTGCTTAAATTGCCTCTTTTCCAAGTATTATTGCTTTAACTCTTCCTAGTTTTTATCTGCTTTCTTTTCATCCTTTTTTGCAGGTTTGAGATTTTTAAGTGCTGCAAGATTAGGCATTTGAGGAAGACTTTCGGGCATATCCAGATCAGGGAGATTCGCTTTTACTTTCCCTTTTTGGAGTGCTTGAAATGCTGTTTCAAAGTCTGTCTTTGTAACAGATAATTCGTGTTTCTTATCTTTGTAAACGCGTTTAATGGCTTGCATGCCCGCATCTCGACAAATACCTGCAAGATCTGCACCCGAATAGCCATTGGTTTGTTTGACTATTGCAGGTAAATCGACATC
Organism: Candidatus Pacearchaeota archaeon; assembly: GCA_016866955.1. Classification (GTDB taxonomy): domain Archaea; phylum Nanobdellota; class Nanobdellia; order Pacearchaeales; family GW2011-AR1; genus SICV01. The sequence continues at coordinate 47,680 of VGKT01000003.1, forward strand.
CTTTGCAAGAGGCATTGCTTTGGTATGTACGGCAATAATTTTTGTTCGTGTTGCTTCATCTGGTAAAGGTAATGCCACATGTGCATCGAATCTACCAGGGCGAAGAAGCGCTGGATCAATGAGATCAGGACGATTGGTTGCAGCCATGATCATTACTTGTTCTAATTCTTCAACTCCATCCATTTCGGTAAGTAATTGATTCACTACTTTTTCACTGCTATCATTAAATCCAGATCCTCGCGCTTTTGCAATAGAATCAAATTCATCAAAGAAAATAATGCAAGGAGCGACTTGCCGTGCTTTCTTGAAAATGTCACGAATGTGCTTCTCTGATTCTCCAACCCATTTACTCGTGAGTTCAGGGCCTTTAATAGAGATAAAGTTAGCATTTGCTTCATTTGCAACTGCTTTTGCCAATAAGGTTTTACCCGTGCCTGGAGGTCCGGAAACTAAAATGCCCTTGCTTGGTTTGATACCTGCTTGGGTAAAGAGTTCTGGTTTGAGTAAAGGAAGTTCAACAAGTTCGCGAAGTTTTTCTTTTACTTCTTCTAAGCCCCCCACATCTGCCCAGGTTATATGCGGTTTGTGAATGAGTACTTCACGCATGGCAGAAGGCTCTACAATTTTGAACGCATCTAAGAAATGTTGTCGGTTTACTTTAATCTTATCCAAAATATCAGTAGGGATTTTATCTTGCATTGTTTTGAGTTGTTGGAAATACGGTTTGATTGATTTGAGCGCTGCTTCTTTACAGAGTACTTCTAAATCTGCCCCGGTATAACCGATTGTTTTATGCGCAATTTCATCAAATTGAATATCTTTATCTAAAGGCATACCACGTGTATGGATTTTGAGAATTTCTTTTCTTCCTTGTTCATCAGGTGCATTAATTTTTAATTCTCTATCGAACCGTCCTGGTCTGCGTAATGCTTCGTCGATATCCTCAGGGCGGTTGGTTGCAGCCATGACCACTACTTGTCCACGTGATTTGAGACCATCCATGATGGTTAAGAGTTGGGCAACAATTCTCTTTTCAGTGTTATCCGTACCCTCTCCGCGCTTAGGAGCAATCGAATCAATTTCGTCAATGAAAATAATTGCAGGGGCTGACTTTTCTGCTTTTTCAAACACTTCACGAATGTGTTTTTCAGATTCTCCATAATATTTACTCATAATTTCAGGGCCTGCAATCGAATAGAAGTTTGCCTCTGTTTCGTTCGCAACTGCTTTTGCCAATAAGGTTTTACCTGTGCCTGGTGGGCCAGTTAACAGTACTCCTTTTGGTGCTCCGACCCCTAGTTTTTGGAAAATTTCAGGATGCTTCATGGGTAATTCAACCATTTCTCTCACTAATTCTACTTCATTACGTAATCCTCCAATATCTTCGTAGGACACGTTTGTTGCGCGACTATCTGCGGTATGGATCTCATCTGAAACAACCACTTTTGTGTTGGTTGCAAGAGCTGCATGTCCTTTCGGAGTGAGTTTGGTGACAACATAAACTAATCGTGTACCGAATACGTCAATGACTACTTTTTGATTGAGTGTAATTGGTTTGTTAAGTAGTTTGGTATGGAAATAATCCGTTGGATCATCTGAAAAACTTACTTCTTTGGTAGGGGAGAGCGTTACCTGTTCTGCTTTAACGAGTTTTGTTGGATGGATTGTTACTTGTTCTCCAATAGAGGTACCGATCGTTGCACGGGTTGTTCCATCTAAACGAAGTATGGTGCGGGTTTCATCTTTACTGAGCCCTCGAATAACGCGAATAGGTATCTCTGATTTTCCTTTAACAATAATGGTATCTCCTGATACCAGTCCGAGGGACTTCATTGTTTTTGAAGAAAGACGAGCAAGCCCTTTGTCAATGTCTGCTTGTAATGCTTCAGCTACTTCGAGAGAAAGTTCTGCTGTTTTCATCGTTTCGGAATTCTAACCTCCAACATACCATTTCTCAGGGTATACTCAAAGTTCTTTGTATTTGCATCTTCAGGAAGCGTTTTGGTGAGAGTCAGACCTTGCTCAAGTTTTGCAACAAGATAGTGTTTAATCCCTTCCAAATTCTTTTTTGTCAATTTGATTTCAAGTTCTTTCCCTTTGATTTTGATGAATGCGTCATCTTCTTCAAATCCAGGGGTTTCAAGAATAAGATAATATGCTTCGTCAGTTTCTAAGAATTCTTCGGTATCTCCTTCTTCTTCCTCTCTTCGTATAACGCGAGAGCGTCTTCCTGTTCGTCCTCCAAACATTTGATTAACAATATCTTGGAATGGATCGTTGGTGAAAAAGTCGTCTGCCATTTTGTGTAGTCACTTCTTGTGTATACGGATAAGTATATACTATTTAAAGGTTGTGGTTGTTACTCGTGTGCGTGTATGTCGAGGCCAACACGAAGACGTTGAACTTCACGATTCATGACCCTCAGAGAAGGGATAATGGTATGATAGACTTCTTTTTTGTGCCTACGCAAATGCGTCAGAGGAATATGTGTATGTTGTGCGAGCTGTTCCAGAGATTCTTTGCCTGTTGCTTGAGCAAAATACCCGATTGCTCCTAGAGAAACATGCGTTCCGAGTTTGTCGGAAAGTAACGTTTGTAGTTCAGTCAGTGCTACCACTTGATCCATACCCTGCGTGAAATGATGAGAAGCAAGTGTTGATCTGCGATACCGTTGGTGTGCGCGGTAGGCTGCTCCAGCTAGAGAGCACATATGTGTTTCATCTGGATAATTCATGCTCTTTTTGTTAAATGAGGTTATTTAAAGCTACGCTCGAGGAATTGACCAATCATAATCCTTGATCTTCTCATCTCGTTCAGGATCCCAATAGAATGTAGCATCATGTCCTTCTGAAGCACACAGACGGGCCAGGAGAATAGCATGTTCAGCAAGATAGGGTTTTCGTAATCCCCCTTTGAAATTATTTGTGGTAGGATCATATATTAAGAGATTATTATGTGCTCGGCGTGAAAATTCTGCGCCTTGCTTAGAGAGCAACATAAAGGGGTTCATTTCCAGAGGTGTGAGATTATTCTTGTTTTTCCAGAATTCTCGAATAAGGCCGAGATAAGCTGCTCGTTCATGAGGAGCAAAGAGATAGACATCTGACGAGCGATTATCATGTTCCCATCGATAGCCAAACATAAACGTCTTATGTGTTGGTTCTCCTGCTCTTCCATACTCCGCGCGAATACCCCAAGGGATTGCACGACGTTCAGTGATACCTTCGGTAGGTACGTTAACTAACTCGAGGGTATAGCGAGATTGTTTCTTGGTGCGTGAAGGAACAGTGCATATAACTCTTGCCCCTTCTTTACTTACTTTGCGTGCATCTGCATATGGGGTAACCTGGATACCTCCTGCGCACATTTCAGCATATGCAAAAAGGCGCATTGATTCAGGTACAAAGCAAAAAAGATCCTTCCGTGTTCTTCTATCAGGGCCTTGCACGGGGAACCACGTATATCCAACGTCAAAAATCTTTTCTTCTCGTTGTGCTTGTAACTTGTCCAGGTCTCGTTTTCTTATAGCGAGTGGAATGTCCTTACACGCATATGCTTCTTGCTGTGTTTGAGGTTGAGAGGCTTTGATAACCGTTCCATGTTTCAACCATTTTTTCGCTGACTCCCATTGAGGAACCTCTCGGTTGAGTAGTGCAGGAGGGAGCAAAGGTTGGTAAAGGGCAAGTGCTTGCGTAGTTGGATCCATAGTAAGTAATCGCTCAACTAATCCTCGTGATCTAGTAAGTTTCTTCACTTCTAACTCTTCTATCTCTTTTCCTGAACGCTCTGCAAAGAATGATTTTTTCATATTCTTGTCTATACAAGGAGGTTATAAAGTTAGGTGCGATGCAAGAATTAGAGATAATGGTGATGTTTATTAAGTTGGAGGGGAAAATTTGGACGAAACGAGGTGCAACGCCCCCTTGAGTTGCCAACCCCCAACACTTAATCTTTTACTCGGCACAACTGCTCTCGCACTCAAAAAATTTGATTTGACCGTCTGTATAACCTCGTTCACATTTTTCTACACAAGCTTTACAACTATCAAATCTTGGAGACTTGTCTATCTTGCATTTGCCTTCAATAGTTTGACAACTTATAAATTGACGACAATTATCCCCTGCCATATAAATCGTAGTACAAGCCTCCGGCACATTTGGACCGCATGTAATATCTAAACCATGACAACTTTCTATTCCACATTTCCCTGAAATTTGTGGCGGCAATTTTATCGGTTTGTCGGGCCTCTCTTGAATTTTAATTTGATAGTTGTTCCAAATGAAAATGGCTGAAACAACCAAAACAAGACCTATGATTATCCCGTAAATGAAATTTTTATTTTTCATCATATTTTTAGATTATAGATTAAGTAAATAAATTTTTCTATATCTGAAAAGCAGGTTGGCAATTTCGTAGAACATCGCGATTTAAAGAAGTTCCGAACGAAGTGAGGAATTTGGGAAAAATCTTGCAGATTTTTCCTCTTAATCGCTGTTATGTGGTGAGCCTGCAAGGCGAACGAGGGAGCGAAGCGACCGACAGTATGACGCAGGGGTTTTGCTACATTTTTATATAGTGGTAAAATTAATTATATTATGGATTTAATTTTGGGACAAACAAAATTAGGAAAGGCAGTTTTTGCGAATAAAGATTTTAAAAAGGGGGAAGAAATCATCGAGTTTGGAG
>VGKT01000004.1 GCA_016866955.1 Candidatus Pacearchaeota archaeon
GAGAGTTGCCCGCGTCCCTTCGGGACAGATAGTCTGCTAACGCAGAAATATTTTTAAAGAACGTTTCTATTTAGAGAGTATGGAAGAACAACAAACAGAAAAAAATAGCAGGGTGTGGATTTGGATTTTGATAGTCCTAATTTTAATCTTAATCGGAGTAGGAATTTATTTCTGGCTTTCTGGGGATGTCAATTCCGCAATTAGTGCAGGAACAGAAGCAGGAAGCTCAATACCTCAACCTCCAGCATTACCTAATTAGTTATAGAAAAAGCGGGCGGGCAACTCTCAAATATAGACAAACCCACTATCCACAGATTTTAAACCAAAATAATAATTGCCGACAATTACATTCAATATCAAATGAGGTGATAAAGCTCGGATGGAATTTCAGAGATTTAGTTAAAGAACCTCATAAAGCCTTTCTTGTGCAATATATGTATTATCCTGACAAAGAAGGGCGTTTTGGGGAAAACCTCTCATATAGATATAGCAATAATAAAAACAACAAAGTGTTTGTTGAACCAAATAAATGGTATACTATCAAAATGCGTATTAAACTTTCAGAAGATCCCAAACAAGAAGACACTATCTTAGCATGGGTGAATGGGAAAAAAGTCTTGGATAAAAAGAGGAATTTAAGGAAAAAAGAGAGTTATGGGATTAATCAAGTAATGTTTAGTTTGTTTTTTGGAGGAAATGATGAGACTTGGCATACGAAAAAAGATGAAAAAGTTTATTTTAGGAGATTTGTAATTAATGGAAAATAACCTTATAAAAAACGGCGCGCCCTCCCCCGCCCCTAAATTGAAGATTGTCGCTAAAACCAGAAATCAGACAAGGTGGGCTCGGAAATCCAAGGGCAAAACAATTAAAAACTAGAAAATTCAATAAAGAGAATGGGCAAAGTAGATTATGAAGTAGGCGTTTATAAAAGTGGAAAATTTACACCATATGGTTCTAATAAAAGTTATTCAGCAAAAATAGACACTACTACAAGAAACGAATTGTTAACTTCGACAGAAATATTAGCTGAAAATGGTAGAGAGGTTCATGGTTCTTACAAAGATGGAAATTTCAGACCTGCTGATATTAGGGGAACAAGAGGGTATGTTAATCACGTCACTTTACAGAATGGACAGACTTTTAATTTGGATCATCATGGTGATCTTTACGAATCTGATTCTCAAAGAGGGCATACTGTTTTTGTTGGCCAAGTGGACAAAAATGGTAAACTAGTAAGAAAAAAAGAATATGCTGAAAAATTGAGGAAGGATGTAAAAGAAATGGTTCGAGCATGGAAGTCAATGCCTGAACCTGCATTGACAGATACATATGAGCAGTTGCAAAAAATCGGACGGCAAATGTATCAAGAAATGGTGATTGATTGTACAAAGGCAGGAATTGGTGAAGAAGAAGTCTTAGAATATGGTCGGCAAATGGGAATACCAAAAAAAGAAGCTTATGAATTAGCAGGAGATGCAGTTGCAGGAGGTCTCGAGACTCTTTTGAATAGTAAAACTAAGAGGATAATGGGATTTGTTGGACTGGGAGGGGTAATACTTAGCATTTTATTTTTTTCTAGCAATATGACTGGAAATGTAATAGGATTAAACCAAACTTCAACAAATTGGATCGGGGGAATTTTATTTTTGGTAGGTTTGATTGGAGTATTAGCATATTTCAGAAAAAGAAAATAACAAACCGAGCCCACCTTACAAACCAAACGCGACAATCTCAAAATTTTCCCACCATCCCAAATTCCAAATTCAATAATAAACAATACTCGGCGATTACGCTCGTGGCGGATTATCGAATAAATTTAAAGACACAAGGACTCTCGTGAGTCAGCTTGTGCCCTTTGGGTCGGCTAATCACAAGTAAACGGCAAATATCTCAATTTCTCCGAAATTGTTTTGCTTCGTGCAAAAATCGATATTTGACCTAACTTTCAATTATTCTAAGTTAAAAATAGCCTTGAAAGTTCGTTTACAGCGTAAGATTAGACGAAAAGTAAACTTTTTTAGTGATTTGAGGTTGGGCTCCGCTTAAACCATTTCCCGAACTTCACGCTTCGCTGTGCTCGCGTTTAATCTAGTTTAAGCGAAATTGCTGATAAAACTAAATTGTGATTTATGGAGGGCTCATTATCCTAACCCCCGCCCGACGGGCAAAGAAAGATTAATAAATCTTTTTTTCTACTTTGCTATAATGAAAACTAATTTACAAAAACTGGTGATTGAAGAATTTTCTGGAGAAGGGGCTCAGAAACAATACGTTAAAAAAGCTGAAGAAGGATTCTGGATTTCTGAAAAACACTTCATTTCTAAATATTTTAAAAAGAACAGCTTTGTTTTGGATGTCGGTTGTGGAACTGGGAGGACAACTATTCCACTGCAGAAGCTTGGATACAAAGTTATCGGAATTGATTTAGTCCCTGCAATGATTAAGAGTGCCAAAATCATAGCGAAAAATAAAAAAATAAAAATTGATTATAGGGTGGGCGATGCAACCAAACTCCAATTCAAAGAAAATACCTTTGATTGTGCTCTTTTTTCAAATCAAGGGTGGACACAAATTCCTGGAAGTGAAAAAAGACTAATAGCATTAAATGAGATTAAAAGAGTTTTGAAAAAAGATGGAATCTTCATCTTTACTGCCCACCCTCGAGTTTGGTCAGGGCAATTTTCTTTTTTTTGGATAAAACAATGGATTAGGTTTTTTATCTTAAAACCTCTTGGTTTTAATATTGAGGAAGTTGATTTTGGCGATAGATTTTTTGAGAGAGAAACAACCGACACGGAAAGAACTTACAAAACAAAACAATATATTCATATTTCTTCAAGAAATGAAGTGCAAAAGGAGCTTAAAAAAGCAGGATTCAAAATTATTGAAATAAATGGAGATTTTCAAATATCTAAAAGAGATGTTAGAAAATTCCCACCAGTTTTCTATATTTGTCAAAAATAATTTCTTTCTATATTAATCATTGTTTTTGAAAGTTTTTTAGTCTGAATAATTAAACGAAATTGCCCCTCTAATTAAGAATAAATTTGTGATAAATTTCAGGCTTATCCAAATTTTTAGTATTCCAAATTACTAATTGAATTTCTTTTACCTCAAATTCACCAAACAATTGGTTATTTTTGAGATCGCTTTTTGAGGGATTTTTGAGAACAACCATAGAAGCATGAGGCACATAATTTTCACCTTCAAATTGTGGCTGACTACTTGGCAGAATATCAAAAAGCGATTTGTGCAGTTTTACAAGCTTTTCAGAATGCACATCTGCAAAAATAATATTTGGAAATTTAGATATTCCTTTGACTTGCACCTTGAATTTTGACTGCCCATTAAGCCTATTTGAGGCATCAGCAACCCACGCATTAAGCTCCTTTTTGCTGGGCAGTTTATCAGAAATATAAATTGCCTTTACGGTGCAATGGCTAGCACTTGACTTTCTCCAGTCAAAGGAGATATCCTCTTGAATATCAACTTTTTCTAAATTAGAAACGATATTTTGAGGTAAAAAGAAATTTAGAGTTACAGAGTACCTCCCCATATAATAAACTAAATTTTTGGATTAATAAATGTTAGGCAATTACGCGAGAAATTTGAGGTTGTTTATCCGGCCACCTGCCCCTTAATAGAAGAGGGTACTTCGATAGAATTTTAAATAATATAAGCGCAATAATTTAATGAGGGGGGCATTTGATTTATTTGGCAAGGCGGCAATAGCTTATTTGCATGGAGAGGTGAGTACGTTTTATTTTGAAGATAAAAAAGGAGATACCTATGAACAATCTCTTTCTTGTTACTTTGATAAAAATAAACCATTTACTAGACTGGAAAGAAAGATACTTTCTTTATCAAAAGGAAGAATTTTAGATTTGGGTTGCGGAATAGGTAGCTTTATCCCAGAATTGGCTAAACGTGGTAAGGTCCAAGGAATTGATATCTCTCCTACCATGATTAGAATTTGCAAGAATCGAGGATTCAAAGAGGTAGAAGTTGCAGACATATTCAAATTTAAGTCTCAAAATAAATTTGATACTATTGTTTTGTTAGATGAAAATATGGGTCTTGCTGGAACACTTAATAAAACAAAGAAACTTCTGAGAAAATTATCACATTTATTAGCTCCTGAAGGGCAAATTCTTGCAAATATTGAAGAGGTAAAGGGAGATTATTCAATATGGGAAGCACGAGCCCTTTGGAAAAATGTACGTGGGCCTTGGTTTAAATGGATAAAGATAAATTCAAAATTCTTAATAAGATTATGTAAGGAGCAAGGATTGAGCGCTGAAGTAATACAAAGAGATGGTCCGAGATATGTTATTAGAATCAGAAAATAACCAAAGCGTGCCATCCCCCGCTCAATAAGTAAAGGAAGGATGAAAAAATTTATTTTAGAAGATTTGCAATTAATGGAAGGCTTTTTTCCAAGGGAAAGGAAAAAGTTCCTTAAGTTTAACTTTATGTTCCTTAGATACAATAACTTCTGTATTTTCTAAATTTTTCTCGCTCATGTTATACATAATTTCTCTACAGATGCCGCAAGGAGGGATAACTTTATCTTTGTAAACTGCTACAATAGTTTTTATTTCTCTTTCTTTTGGCATCATTTTAAAAAAGGCAGTTCTTTCTGCACAAATACCTGTTTGGATATCTTCCATACTCATTCCTTCAAAGATATTTCCTTTACTAGTTACTATGATAGCAGAAACAGAATGCTTTTTTGAAACGTATTCTTTCTCCCAAAGCTTTTCAGCTTTTCGAATTAATTCTTTATCCTCTTTTGTTAATTTCATATTAGCTTTAAGAATTTATAATTTATTAATATATCGCGCTGTTCTCTTTGAGAATGTATGTTTGTCTAGACTACTTCTTGGGTGTATTTTTTTACTGAGGCTTCGGGTTGTGATTGTTCGGAAGGGGGGGCTTTTGAAAGGGCAGAGGTATAGGGGGTGTAGGTTGCAGAGATTTGATGTTCGGGATGGGGATCTACGAGGCCCATTTCTACTTCTGCTCCGGCACGTGTAACCATATTATAGATCCAGACAACTAAGACGGTGAGAGTAAAGACCCCCATGAGTGTGCCCACAAAGAGCCAGGTGGCAAAGATGATGAGTGTACGAAGATCAACATATTCAATGAGGGAGATGTTCTGGGCGCCGGGAAGATATTTACCAAAATATGCTAAGGCGAAGAATCCAATAACTGCCAGTACTGCGAGGCTGAGTCCAAGATAGAGTCCATAGAGCGCGGCCCCTTTAAGATAGACGTGCCTGAGCAGAATACGTTCGATATCACCCATCTCTCTCTTTGAACTTATGCTCTTATAAATATGTTCCTTTCTAGAGAGTACTCTGTTTGCTTGCTGTGACGATGTCTTTGAGCTCGAGATTGAAGGATGCGAGGGCTTGATTTGCAATGGGTTCTATTTGTTTTGTGATATAATGGTCATAATCAAGAGGATGCGTGTGTTTTTGGAGCGGTTCGGGGCCTGCAGTGGTGATGTAATATTCTACTACATCGGTGGGAGGGATATCTAACAAGCGAGCGGCTTTGACATGAGGCGGCGTGGTCTTGGTATATTCAGTAAGGTCTTTTCTGAGTGATTTCCGGTAGATGAGGAGTTCATCTTTTTTACCTGCACGAATTGCGGCGATATAGTCCTTGATGAATGTTTTATAGGGTTTATTGGCAAACAAACGAGTGAGAAGCTCGGTTTGGAATTCTTGAGCAGCGGTTGTCCAGTCTCCCCTCACCGCTTCCAATCCCACTATTTCTAATTGTTCTTTGCCTTCTTGATGATACATGCCCGCATAGCGCTTTTTTGCCGCTTTTGTTTCTTCAGCATCTTTTTTTTGCATGCGCAAGGGAGGGAAGAGGAGACCAGTGTAAATACGTTTTGTTTCTAGTTCAAGGACTGAATGACGTTGATAGTTTTTAGTGATATATGTAGCGTAAAATGCGTTGATGAATTTTACCAATTGTTCTGCAATCGCTGTTGCTTCTTTTTCATTTTGCTTGGTAAGTACGAAGACGGAGTCGGTATCCGAATAAATGATTTCATATCCCTTTTTTTTAATTTCTTCCGCGGTGAGTTTAATAATCATTTGGGCGAAGTTTGTAATTGCTGAACCAAGAGTAAAATTGAAGTAGCGGCTATTTGGGCTTGCAAGCACCCCGAAGAAAGAATTCATAATAATTTTTATTGCATAACTGGCAAGTTCGCGTTTCTCTTTCTTTGCTCGTTCTCGTGCGTGATGTAATGAGGTTAGAATTCCTGGAAGGACCCCTTCAGTGTTGGTAAAATAAGCTTTATTTGGACTTTCTATCATTCCTTTTTCTTTGTGCTCTCGGAACGATGCAGGGTCTATGTTGAATGTACGTATAATACTCGGATAGAGCGACTTAAAGTCTAATACTGCAACGTTATGATAGATGCCTGGTTCTGGAGTGAGTACGTAACCCCCCAATATTTTTTCCTCTTTCTGGTTATATTTAGCGGTTGGGGAGACTACGTTTTTCTTTCCTGCTTCTCGAATATACAGCGAATCAAATGCAGCGATGCTTCCCCCAAGTCTATCAAAATGGAGCCCAGTTAGATGTGAGCGTTCGATAATCAGGTCGAGCATTTTAGTATGTTCAATAATATCATACACCAATTCACAATCACGGAGATTGTAATCAACTATTTTTTGTGGATCTGTTTTGTATAATTTGATGATTTCAGCGTGTCTTCCTTTTCCCTTGAGGAGTTTTCCTTTTTTGATGAGGGCTTGGGAAACATCTTCTAAAGTATATGAATCAAAATCTGCAAATTTGATAGAAGGGGCTTCTTTGATGAATGGGTCTTTGATCAGTGCTAACCCGTCCAAGACTTGTCTTCCTGCAACTTCACAGGTTGAGGCTCTGAAAAAATTGCTCGATATACGAATGCGAGGCTTTTCTCCCGTTCTACTCCAATCGAACGGTAGTTTTTGCTTTTTATAACATTCTTGGAGATAAACCATATCAGCATCGATCATATTCCAGCCCGTGATAATGTCTGGATCGAATTTCAGTATTTCTTGTTGAACCTTTTCGAGACATTCTGCTTCGTCTTTACATGCTACTGCATCTTTGAGTTTTTCTTTGGTGATGAAGAAACACTTTTTGTAATTTGCACTATATAATCCAATGCAAAAGAGGTTGCCTTGTTCATCTGATTCAGTATCTATTGAAAGTACTTTGAGATTTGCAGAATATTCTTCTGTTGGTTTGAGTGTAGGATTAGTATAAATGCGGTCCACGCGTTCCCCTGGTTGCCATTCGCCTTCTATCGTAACGAACAGCTTGAGATCGTTGTCGATGAGGAAACGCGTGTGAGGTTTGATGTCTGCTTCGTAGGTGTCTATTTCGAGTTTGTGCAGTGCTTCAGCGAGTTTATTGAGTTGGAGATACTCCTTATGGGAGATTTTGATGCACTTTTCTGAGAGAAAGGTTGTTTCTTTTGTTTCTGCTACTTCGTACTTGGTGAGGTATTTGTCCGCTTTCTTTTTGTCTTTTGTCTTGATAAAAAAATAAGGGGTGAAGGTATTGAGTGAGGAGAAGGTTTGCCCATTTTCAAGACGCCCATGTAAAGTTACCAGAGTTTGTCCGTTTTTTAGGTCATAATTACTATCTATGAGGATTGCTTTCATACTTCTTTATGCTTTGACTGTTTTTAATTCTGTGTGTACTCCTTCTTGCTTTTGTATGTTGGTCTCTTTTTTTCAATTTTTTTCTAATTGCACCTTTTTTCAAGATATTGCTGAGCAGCATGGTTGATGGTCTCGTATCTCTTGAAGAAGCGTTTCTTTTAATTACATTTGAACTTTTCTCTTCTTGCGCCTTTAGTTTTTGTATCGCTTCTGGAGGTATCATATTTTTCACTTTTCTGCTTTTTTATTTGTTACTTTTATAAAGTAACAACAAAATAGAAAGTTTTAAATATGCGTTTACACCCCCTTTTTTATGGGCGAACTTGAAATTGGGGGCATGACCTACGCAACGTATGATTCTGATCGTGATCCACATGGGTACATTGGTCGTGCGCTTGCAGATGCTCGACTAGAAGCTCTTCGCGTTGAAGCTCTTGAAGAGCAATTTGCTCAGTTAAAAAATGAGACGAGAGCGGTTTCTGCCCGCGCTTTTTTGAATGAAGGGTGTAATACAAGTGATCCTCGTTGGATGCAAGAAGTATTAATAACGCATTTTCCAAAGAGATTTGGTCCAGGAGGATCACAAGACCTTGGTGATTACGACTATAGACGTTTATATGGAGTGTATATGGGTGTTCGTCGTTCTGCTCAGAAATTGATTCGCAGGGATTCTAAAAAGTAGCGTTTATTAACTCTTTCTTTTACGCGTATATATGGGTCTTCACATTGGGGATATTGTACCTCGGAAAGAGATTTCTTTTGCAGATTTAAAAGGGAAAGTAATTGCAGTCGATGCGTTTAATGTTATTTTTCAGTTTTTGAGTTCTATTCGTCAGCCTGATGGAACCCCTTTGATGGATAGTAAAGGAAGGGTGACCTCACATTTGTCAGGATTATTTTATCGTAATCTTGCCTTATTGAAAGAAGGAATACGCTTGATATATGTGTTTGACGGAGCGTATCATCCTTTGAAGAGTAAAACACATGCTCTGCGACAGGAAGCAAAGGATAAAGCACGGGAAGCACATGCGACTGCAGTTGCTGATGGAGACTTTCTTGAGGCGGGTAAATATGCGCGGCAATTGAGTAGTGTGAGTGAGCAGATGCTTGATGAATGTAAACAGTTGTTGCGTGCGATGGGCATTGCGGTTTATCAAGCACCAGGGGAGGGAGAGATGCAATGTGCTGAGCTTGTAAAACGAGGAGATGCCTGGGCAGTTGCTTCACAAGATTATGATGCGATTGCAGTTGGAGGGAGTCGTTTATTGCAAAATCTTACGCTTGCAAAGACACGGAAGACGGCATCAGGGGTGGTGTATATTGCTCCTGAGTTGATTACGTATGTTGATACTTTACAAACCTTGGAACTTGATAGTGATCAACTCATTTGTCTTGCTATTTTGGTAGGAACTGACTTTAATCCTGGGGGAGTGAGAGGAATTGGACCAAAGAAAGCTTTATCCTTGGTGCGAGAGAAGAAATATCCTGTTGCGATATTTGAAGAACTTGTTGCACAAGGAAAATGTGATTTTGATTGGTCTGAAATATTTACTATTTTCAAACAACCGCATGTTTCAAAGGAACCTGTTGTTTGGCCGAAGTATGATCGAAAGAAAATTCTCGCTTTACTTGTTGAGGAACATGAGTTTAGTACAGAGAGGGTGGGGAAACAGTTGGATGAACTTGAAGCGGTGATGCGAGAACAGAAGCAGAAAACGTTGTTTTAAGTGATATCATATCCTGTATAATCAAAGCCCCCTCCTTTCTTTCGGGGAAGTTGGGTATTTCGTTCTTGTTTGTCTTTTTTGAGTTCTTGTACCTCTTTCTTCATTTGATTGTATTCCCATTTTTCTTTGATAGCAACGAATGCTTTTTCCCAAACGCTGGTGAACATTCCGATATACATAACCCCTATGATGAGGGCGATTTGGAGTATGAGTTGCACGATTAAGGGGTTGATACCTAGAATGTTGAATCCTTGTGTGAGTCCAACGCCCCAGGATGCAATGGTGCGCTCGACTCCGAGTGCGGAGGCAAGCGTTGCTGTGGCGAAACCCAAAATCCAATGGAGTTTAGGGTCCCAGAGTTCTAAGAATGCAAGAAGACGTTTAATCCAGGTACCGAGTGAGAGCCAGATAATGAAACTAAACAGGAAGAGAAAACTCCAACTGAATGGAATTCCTAGCAGAAATTTCCAGAGAAAGTTGAGTGAAGTGAGTTGACGTTCGGCTTCACGAATGTATTTTCCTGCAGTTGATTTATTGAGGAAGTCTACCCATTGTTCTTTAAGGTACTCATCGCGTGCTTGTTCGTCATTGAGTTTGTTGAGCGTCGTATCTACTTTGTCTACTTTGTCTTGGAACGGAAGTTCTGCAGCATACGTGAGAGGAATGAGAAGGACTATACAGAGAATGAAAGGCACCACTCTTTTCATCTTTCTTACTCGTTTTCAGCGGTTTTATATCTTTACTCTTTTCAAGAAAAATATAAAAGTTTATAAAGAGCATTTTCATGTAATGCGTATGAATAAAGGTGTGTTTGTTGTTTTCCTTCTTGCGTTACTTCTTGTACCGGGCGTGTTTGCAATACCCTCTGAATATGAAATCGCTGATAAAGCGGTTACTGGCGTGAGTAACATTCTCAAGCCCCTCATGTCTGCTCTGGTCGGCGAGTCTAATGACCCAGATTTTCTTTATGCTAAATCTATTGTCTTTATCTTTCTTCTTACGCTTATCTGTACGATTGTAAGAAAGATACCAACTTTAGGAGATAATAAGCTTGTTGTGTTTGTTCTTGGTGCTACTTCTTCTCTCATTGCAGTTCGTTACATTACTCCTGAAAGATTCTCAGCGCTTCTTCTTCCTACTGATGGTCTCACGTTGGCTCTCTTCTTAGGAATACCTGTCATGTTAACTTTCTTTGCGCTCCATCTTATGGACGTTCCTGCGTTTGGCCGACGCTTTGTTCTTGGGCTTATCACGTTTGCATACCTTGTCTTAGGAATCTCCCGTTGGGGTGAGATTCCAAACGAGTTTGTCTGGTTTTATCTTTCTGCAGTGGTGTTTATCCTCATTATGATTATGTTTGATAAGGGGGTTCATGGTTATTTCAAAAAGTGGGAAATTGATAAGTTTTATATCGGCGCGAAAGAGCGAACGATTGCTGCTCTTCAGGCAGAGTACCTTAATATCATCAATGTTAATACTACTGCTGGGAAAAATCGACGAGCAGCTATAGAGGCTGAACTTATTCGCTTGGGAAGCAATATACCTTAATTGCTTCTCTCTTTTTATCTAGCGTTGACTGAGAAATGGTTTTTATTCTGGTAGCTCTGAAGATTGTCTTTGTTGCTGCTTTGATTTGTCTTTTAGGAGATAATATAATTCTCAAGCGATTGGAAGCAATTCAACGATATAAAACGAATCGCTATGCTTTAGAAGGAGATTTGGCAGATATTCGTCGTCAAATCGTATTACTGAAGATATTGCGAATGGCATTACTCCCCGTAAGAGTGGAGAAGAACGTATTAAAGAACTTGAGAAACATCATTCATTCTTATCAAAGCGATTTTGATTGAGTTTTTTCTTAAAAAATCTTTAATTCACTTTTCTATAGCCTACAATGTTTTTTCCTTCGTAGATAGGTACTTCAGGTGATTGTGCGGATGATGAAGATTTCTTGACAAGGAAAATACCTATGAGAGCAAGCACGAGGCCTAGAATCATGGTAATCATATTGCTGAAAGGAAGCGTAACTGAAAGTGCGGTTTGCACAGGCTTGAATCCGAGTGCAAGTACGGCTATTCCTGCGAGTGTGAGCAGATATCCAACCACTTTATTCATAGCTCTTTTTAGAGTGTTTTGTATATAAATGTTCGGGTAGTTATGCTTCTTCGATTATTTTACGTAATTCTTGTACGTTTCTGAAAGGAATTCCCTTTTCTTTTTCACTTTTCTTGACTTCTGCTATAAATTCTGGTCGTAATGTAAGTTCACGTTTTTCTGTTATCTTCATTCTATTTTTTAGTTATTAAAAGATTTATACTTTTCCCTCGATTTTAAATAGGTCAGCGTCTATACGGTGCCATGGCACCATACGATGTATTAGGAAACATTGCTTTGGTTAAGTTTCCAAAGGGAACAACCATGCATGAGAAGAAACGATTTGCTGTTTTATTCATGCAAGAGCATCCTCGGATTACGACGGTGTTGGAGAAAACGGGGAAGATTGCGGGACGATTGCGTACTCCGACATCTCGTTGGTTGGGAGGAGAAAAAACGAAAGAAGCATTGTATGCCGAGAATGGGTGTGTGTTTCGATTGGAGGTAGATACCTGTTATTTTTCTCCTCGACTTGCTGAAGAACGTAAATTAATTGCAGGATTGGTAAGGAAAGGAGAACGAGTATTGGTGTTATTCGGCGGGGTGGGGCCGTTTGCTATTGTGATTGCAAAGAAGAACAAAGCAAAGGAAGTGGTGAGTGTGGAATTGGGCAAAGAACCAAGTCGCTATGCATTGGAAAACGTGAAACGGAATAAAGTCGTCGTGGATGTTGTGCAAGGAGATGTGAACAGAATCCTTCCAAGATTTGCTAAACAAGGGAAAGTGTTTGATCGGATTGTAATGGCTCGTCCGAATTTGAAAGCTACCTTTTTGTCTTCTACCTTGCGTGTGGTAAAGAAAGGAACTCGGATTCATTATTACGGCTTTTGTCATGAAACTGAGTTGGAGGATATGCAACAGGCGCTTGTGAGAGAAGGGAAAGAGAAAGGAAAGAAGTTGCAGATTGTTGGGACGAAGAAAGCAGGAGATATTGGTACACGGAAATATCGATATAGGATTGATTTAGTAGTACGGTGATATTTGACGTTAGCGAGTGAGTCCTGGAAGAAGAGTGGTGGGAATATATTGATAGAGTGAGGTTGTCTGTTTGTAAGGCATTCTTTCTTGAGGTTGTAATTGTGCTAATGCCCCGAATTCTTGTTCGTATGCCCTGATCAATTTTTTTGTAGATAATGGTTCTTCACTATATTCATTATATGTCGTTCGTGCTTCTTGTTCAAGTATTTGCTGGTTTGCCTTGCTTCCGTTCCCATAAGGAAATAAGTAGAGGTCAGTATCCATGTATCTATAACTGTAACTCCGCTTTTATAGCTGTAGGTGCTTCTCCGCCGTGCCAGGTAAAACGCGGGCGGACGCGCATAGGGTAGAGACGTTCTGAATTATCGTCTAAGACAAGTGCAGCACCTTTGACGGGTGGAAGATCATCCATTGCTTGTTTGAGTGATGAAAGGAGATAGGATTGCATCATAGATTGCAATGCTTCCACATCTGCGGTTGCAGTGACGCGATGAGCAATAACTATGTCTGCTTGAGAAAGAACGTCTGTATGGATTTTACCGGGCTGTTGTGTCGCAAGGACGAGTGAGAGGCCTGGCTGTCTTCCTTCACGGAGGACTTGAATGAGAGCATCGGTTGCAGGGGTTTTTTCATCTTTAGGGAGAAATTCATGTGCTTCATCGATAAAAAGCCAGACGAGTGGGTCTTGTGTTGCTGATTTGTAAGAAAGATAGTCTTGGCCATGTTGGAGCGCATATCGTTCTTCTTGTTTTCTACTTTCCATTCTACTGATGAATATTTTTCGAGTGAGAATGTTGATGACTAATGCTCTGATGTTAAATGCTCCGATTGAACTATACACTGAAGTATCAATTATAGTTGTCTTACCGGGCGGGATGAGTTCTTTAATGGTTGTGCCTTCTGCTGTTTCGGAGAATACCCCCCAATTCGTTGCCGCTTTAAATAACGAGCTTACTATATTTTTTGTCTCAAGTGTTGCTTTGGAATCTTGTTCCACTATAGTTTGAAGTTCAGCCAGAGTATAATTTATTGGTGCATTTGCAAGCGTATTTTGAATAAGTACTCCCGCAGGACTTGTTAGCGAGAGATTAAAAAGTGTTATCCAGTCTTCTGCTTGAAGTTCGGAGGCAGCTAATGCAAACGTGGCATCAAACGGAATGCTGTTGCTTCGATACACATGTGTTTTTCCTGCAGGAACAAGTACTTTGATAGGGAGTGATTTCGTTTCCAGGTTCCATTCTTTCAATAATGGGCTGTCCTTTTCATTTTTAAACTTCATAGTCCAGAAAATACCCATTGTATCAAATATGAGGGAAGAGACGTTCCGTGCAGTTTCAGGAGAAAGGCAAGCAAGTTCTTCTGCGATCGCGCCGAGCGTGTATGATTTTCCACTCCCTCTTTTTCCTGCAATTAATATTACGTGAGAACGTGCGACATCTACTTTAAGCGTATTTGAAAGAGATGTATAGGTGCCCATTTTAACATACCCTTTCCCTAGATAAATAAGACCACGAGCACCGAATCTTTGTTTATCTGCAGTATCTCTTCCTATCACCACATCTATTCCCATTCTCTTTGTACGAAGCGGGAGTTATTAAAACTAGTGGGAAGATTTTGATACATCTTTGTGCCTTTTTTTATGATTCTCCCTGCTCTTTTTCTGATTTAATTTTCGTTCCTTGACAAATGATGTAGGGTTCCTCGTAGGTATTTTGAAGGATGAGTAAAAAATTCTTTTTTTTTTGCCGCAGTAATAATATGCAAAAAATATCTTACTTAAGGAAGATACTTTTTATTACGCTTGGCTTTTTATTACGCAGTATTAACCTCGATTAATTGCAACTTTCTTTTAGTTGCACAAAAAAGCTTTTTTCTTTTTAAAACGTGTAGGCTATTAGTGATGAATATTGCTGCTATTCGAATCAAAGGAAACTTTAGATCACATTCAAAGCTATCTTTTTTTAGTATGCCTTTTTTCTCGCAAAGCTCTCTCTCTACACACTTTAATTAATCGTGATTTTAGAACAAGCATATTGCGATGTTCGCATCACGGGCAGAAAATTTTTGTATGACTGCTTTGACCCAAGTGCTTGATCTGCAAGTACTATTCGATGAAAGTAATTTTAATTGCACAGATTGTGATGAAATTCTCAAGATAATCTTGCTTGTATATTACACAATACTTGTTTTATATATCCATAACCTTTTTATACCCCCTTTAAGTCTTGCAAAGTATGGAACATGATACAAAGAAGGTGAAACACGCACATCCTGCTGCTCATGCCTCTTCTGATTCTATTGAAATTCCTATTGGTAAATGGATGCATGCAATCAAATCAAATGGGTGGGTTGTTGCAACCATTATTTTTGGTGTTCTTTCTCTTGTATTGCTTGTTTTAGTTATGCAAGGAACGGGCGGAGGCTCGGGTGATGACGCAGCAAAAAATTTAGTTTCTTTTATTAAACAACAAGGATCTGATGCAACTTTGGTGAGCGTGGTGAAGGAAGGAGCATTATACAAGGTTACGTTATCGATTGATGGGCAAACTGCTCCTATTTATGTGACACTCGATGGAAAATATGCCGTTCCTCAACCAATTCCTATTGATGGTGCTGCTCCTACTGACGGTTCTGGAACGAATACCCCTCGACCTTCTTCTGATCCTGTTCAAGTAAATATTTCAGGAAGCCCGGTATTGGGCCAGGCAAATGCTCCTGTTACGATTGTTGAATTCTCTGATTATCAATGCCCATTCTGTCGAAAGTTTTGGAGTGAAGCATATGCACAATTGAAGACTGACTATATTGCTACGGGTAAAGTAAAACTTGTGTTTAAAGATTATCCACTTGATTTCCATGCAATGGCAGGTAAAACTGCTGAAGCAGTTCGTTGTGTTCGTGATCAACGAGGGGATACCGGGTATTTCTTATATCATGATAAAGTATTTGCTGAACAGATGAAGCTTGATGGAGGAACAGTGAAGAGCACGGTTTCCTATACGGTTGATGACTTGAAGAAATGGGCTCAAGCATTGGGAGATGTTAATGCTGCTACTTTTGCAACCTGTTTAGATTCAGGTAAATATACTGCGGCTGTTGCTGCTGATCAAGCGTATGGTCAATCATTAGGTATTTCAGGTACTCCTGGATTCTTTGTGAATGGTCGAGTTCTTGAAGGAGCACAACCTTTCGCTGCATTTAAGCGATTGATTGATGCGGAGCTTGCAGCATGAAACTTGCAGAATTAAAAGCAGGACAAGGTAAAGTTGATGTTTCAGTTACCGTTAGTGCTAAAGGAGATGTTCGTTCATTTGATAAATATGGGAAACAATTGCGCGTATGTAACGCAACGGTTAGCGATGGTGAAAGTGAAATGACACTCACTCTCTGGAATGATGAAATTGATATGGTACAAGTTGGCGCAAAACTTCAAGTTTCAAATGGATATGTTTCTGAATTTCAAGGAAAAAAGCAATTGAGTGCAGGAAAGTTTGGCAAATTGATTGTTGGTGATGGTGCTGCTGCTCCTCTAAAAGCGAAAGCTCCTGCAAAAGCAAAACCTGCTCCTGCATCCTCTGATGACGAAATGGCTTTCTAAGATGATTACGTTACCAAAATTACCGTATGCGTATAGTGCTCTTGCTTCGTTCGTTGGGACTCAAACGATGGAAATTCATCATACTAAACATCATCAAACATATGTTGATAAGTTGAATGAAGCTTTGAGTAAATATCCTTCTTTAGGAAAACAACCAGTTGAAGAACTTTTATCGGATCTTGACACTGTTCCTGCAGATATACGTATGGCTGTTCGTAATCATGGAGGAGGGCATGTGAATCATTCCTTATTCTGGGAAATTCTGAGCCCTCATGAACAAAAAATACCTAAATCCTTTGAAAAAGTGTTGGTACAGGCGTTTGGAAGTGTGGATGCATTTAAGGAACAGTTTAGTGCTGCTGCACTCAGTCGATTTGGAAGTGGATGGGCTTGGTTGGTGGTGGATGGAGATTCAGTAGAGATTTACTCTACTCCTAATCAAGATTCTCCCTTGATGGAAGGAAAGATTCCTTTGTTGGGGTTAGATGTCTGGGAACATGCGTATTATTTACACTATCAGAATAAACGTGCAGATTATGTGAAAGCATTCTGGAAACATGTGAATTGGGATAAAGTTGTCTCTTTGTATGATACAACACAATAAGCTCTTTGATCGGTTTATGAGACTCTTTTTATAGTGCCGTAATCTCTTTAAAGCGTGAGGATACCTATTGGTATGGATGGTAAAGTGATCTGGATTATTGTTTGTTTGGGGATTATTGGAGGAGGTATTATATGGAATGTTTCTGATTTTCGTTCTTCACCTGATTCTTTGCCTTCGTGTACTGTGCTTCAGAATGGAGAAGGGCCAGGACTTGTATTTTTTGGAACGAAAGAGCAAACAGAACAATATATGGGTGCCTTGTATGCGGTAAAACCATTTGATGAAGCTCGAGAACGATTTAGTGTTTCCTATATTGATTCAGTGAAGCCTTCTTGTGAATTGTATAAGGGTATTGCATTGTTATGTTATTCTCGTGAGCTTGTTCAACAAGCTGCTGCTTGTCCACATGATTTTATTGTTGTTTTAGAAGAACACCCTGCTTCTATTCGTAGCTCGGCTTTCAAAAATGTCATTAGTTTGAATACTGCTCATCAACTTTCTGTGTTTACACATGAATTTGGACACGCTTTTGGAGATTTTGCTGAAGAATACACTCCTGCTTCCCTTCCTTCTTCAAGTGATAATTGTCAATCAACTTGTGAGAAGTTTGATTTGAAAGATGGTTGTTATCAAGGATGTTCTGAAGGGGAGTATTATCGTTCTATTGATGTGGGGATTATGCGTAGTTTATATGCAACACGTTATGGGACCTGGCATGAAGCATATTTACGAAAACTATTAGGAATTGAGCGTTCTTCGATTATTACTGGTAACGCTATCGCACCACCTGATTGTGCTAGCCAAACGTATTCTTTGGTGACTTTGAATCGTTCTGCGGGAGGACTGCGCATTATTGATGTTGCTCCTGGCCAAGGATGTGGACAAAGTATTACGAGTATTGATGCGAGTCAGTTCATAATCTTTACTGATGTACAACATGATGGGGTTGAAACCATTTCAGGAGAAATGTATGATTATCAAGGGATTGTCTATGCGGCAGTTTCTCAAGATATTACCACATTACAACTTACTCAGAAGGGTCAACTTATTGGGGAGGTGCATCTTGGTGCAACACTTTGTAAAGCGTAAGGGATACTGCACCCCCCGAACGGATAAGCGTAGGGGGTTAGCTCCGGTTGTGGGAGTTACGTTGATGATACTCGTAGGTGTTATTGCTCTTGTTGCAATAGGGGCTTTTATATTTACTTTAGTGAATAAACCTCAATTATCTCCGACGGTGAGTTGTTTTGATGCACAAACTGAGCAACCGTTTATGGTTACCTCTGCCTGTTACAATGTCTCTAGTAAGATTGTACACGTTGATGTGTATCGTGTTGCTTCAGGATATGTGTATGATTCGTTATTGTTTACGTTACAGGGAGCGAAAAGTAGTTCTTGGACTTGTGGGAAAGGTTGTGGGTTGTGTACTCTTGGAAAGATTGGAGAAACAAAAAGGTATTACTCTCTTCCTTTGGATGATAAACCTGCTTCGTTAGAAGTATTTGCGAATGGTTGTTCGTTAGCGAGTTCTTTTCTTTCCTCTTGTTAAGTTATTTAATAAGAAATGCTACTTCATCTTCGTTAAGCTTTAATTGTTCTTGAACTCCTGGTTGTTTGATAATGTGTCGAATGATTTCAAAGTCTCTTAGAGCACGAGGTATTGAACAATGAGCATAGAGGGCATATTTTTTTGCAATACTCTTCTTTTGAATTATTTTCTGATTATGTTGCCAGATCTTAAGAATACGTTTTGGTGCTTGATAGGGTGTGAATCCTGATTGTGGGGCTGGTTTTGCGTATGAAATACCTGCACTTTGAAAGATGTTCTGATATACAAGGAATCGCCAGAACTGATTTTTGTAAATTCTTCCTCTAAAGACATCTGCTTTGCTTAATGCAGTGTATGCTTTGACTAGTGCTTCGTTTTTGTATTCTCGTGGAATATTTTCTTCAATCCAGAGCAGTACTTCATCTAATGAGAGTTTTGTACTATCAAAGAGATCAAGAAAGTCTTGTCTTTCTTTGAAAAGTCTTCGTAAAATGTTGAAAATATTCTCTTCAATATCTCTTCGTTCAGTTGTGTCTATTTTACTGTCTGTATGAGCATAGGAGTGTAAATCATTCAATGCTGCTCGTAAGTCTCCCTGTGATTTAATTGCTAATTGTTGGAGTGTAGTGAGATCTTTGGTGACTTCTTCCTTTATCGTTATTTTCTGTAAGAGTTGCACCATACTTGCAGGTGGAAGAACTTTCATTTCAACAAGAGTACACATTTGTCGTATGGGGGCTAATTTTGATTGCCAAATATCGTTACAAGTCATGATAACGGGGTGTTTTGCGACTTCTAAGATACGAACTAATTCAGGTATTCCTCCAATATCACTTCCGGTAACTCCATCTACTTCATCCATGATGATTATTTTACCTTTTTTGAAAAGACTTTGTTGTTGTGCTGCTGGTTTGAGAAGTTCTTCTAATTTTGCTTTATTACGTGTATCTGAAGCATTTAATTCAAATACTTCTAAATTATTTTCATGTGCTGCTGCAAGTGCAAGGGATGTTTTTCCTGTTCCTGCTGGGCCATGTAAAATAATTCCTTTCTTTTTTGGGAAATCATGTAAGAAGGCCTTTATTTCTAAAATTGCTTTTTCTTGTCCAATAAAATCCCCATATTTTATTGCACGATATTTTTCAGCAAGATTTTCGTAGACCATGAGTGCTTAGAGTGCTTTTCCTTGGCCAGCAAGCACGAAACTGGCGAGTAATGCTTGGAGTTGAACGAATTCATCGCTTCCTTCGGTCATTCTAAATTCACATTCTCCCGTTTTTTCCGTGAGACGAACTTTAACTTCTGGTTCTATTGGTAAATTCCATATTTCTTTTTGCATAATTTTGATAAGGTCTTGTCCAGAAATGCTTTCTTTAAGCATAACTTCTAATAATTTATCTCGTGCATTGAGAAAATCTCCGGCAAGAGCATAATCTAAGACTATTCGTACGCCTGTTGGCTTATTTGATGAGGAGATCATATTGATCATTTCAGCATTAATGTCTAGGGCGATTGAAGCGGTTGCTTGGAGAAGGTTAATTGCGCGTCTACAATCCCCTTCAGATGCTTCATAGAGCGTTTCTAATGCTTCTGGAGTAAGCTTAAGCTTTTCTTTCTCGGCAATACGTTTGATAACTTCTAAGACATCTTTCTTTTCTAATAGTTTAAAACGAAAGACTACGCATCGTGATTGAATAGGGTCAATTATATTAGAAGAATAATTACAACTCATGATAAATCTACAGGTATTTGTGTAATTCTCCATGGTTCTTCGTAATGCTTGTTGCGCTTCTTTGGTGAGAGCATCTGCTTCATCTAGGAAAATAACTTTGAAAGGGATGTTTTCTAGGGCGCGTGTTCGAGCAAAATCTTTTACTTTTTGACGAATGACATCAATACCTCGTTCATCTGAGGCGTTTAACTCCAAATAATTCTCTTTCCAGGCTTCTCCGAAGAGTTGTTTTACGGTGATTAATGCAAGTGTCGATTTTCCTGTTCCTGCTGGGCCTGCGAACATGAGATGAGGAATATTCATTGCTTGTACTAACGAGCGTACTCGCTTGATAATTTCTTGTTGGCCTACCACCTCTTCAAATGTATGTGGGCGGTATTTCTCCGTCCAAATGTCTGATTGGGACATAGATGTGTTCAGCCCTGTCCTCTTATAAAGATTATTGTGGTTTTCGAGCACGAGAGTCTTTATAATAGATAAGAGAACGGGAGAAGGCTATTTTAGCTATATTTTTATGCAGAACGTGCGCGATGCATCTTTCTACGACGCTTTTCTTTCTTAAGGCGCTTGCGTTGCCATTTCCATCTCATCTGGTTCTTTTTCTTCCATCTTCGTGAGGAGCGTTTCATATGATAACCGATTGAAGAGACGCTTTATAAAGCTTATTGGCTCGTATAAGGGATGGGATATTGGCCAGTTGTATTCGACATGATTCGTGATGTAGATATTATTGTAGTAGTCGGAGATGCACGTATGCCCGATCTTTCTATTAATCAAGAAGTGATTACACATGCACGTAATTATGGAAAACAAATTGTGGTGGTCTATACGAAACGTGATTTAATTGGAAAAGAACGATTACGTTCGTTACAAACGCATTATCCAGAGGCTATTTTTGTTGCAGGGGTGAAAAATGAGGGCGTTTCTGCCTTACGTCGAGCTTTACAAATATTGGGTAAACGTATGAAATTGGATGAAGCGAAAGTAGGGGTTGTGGGATATCCAAATATTGGTAAATCTGCTCTGATTAATGCTCTTGCGCGTGGAAGACGGGCTTTAGTGGCAAATCAACCAGGGACAACACGAGGGGTGCAATGGATCAAAGCAGGGGGATTATGTATTTTGGATTCTCCGGGAGTTATTCCGATGGTTGATAAGAATAGGAAGCTTGCTTTATTGGGCAGTAAATCCCCGGATATGCTTCCTGCTCCTGAAAAGCATGCGTTTGATATTTTAACGATGTTTTTAGTTAAATGTCCTGATCGATTACAAGCATATTATAAATTGGATCATCTCGAAACTGAACCTTATGATTTGTTATTACAGATTGGAGAAGTTCGTAAGTTTATGAAGAAAGGGGGCGTTGTGGATGAAGAACGCACTGCCCGTACTATTATTCGTGAATGGCAGATTGGGAAATTACAATTGGATTAAGTATTAAATCTAATTCGTTCAAAATCATCTTTGAGACGAGTAATTTGTTCGTAGTCTAGAAGAGCAGCATGGATTTCTGTACTCTTAACTGTTTTTTCAAGTGTTCCCGCATTTTTAATGACTTCACTAATTTTTGCATCATCTAAGAAGGTTTTATCTAAAATGCGCCAGCCTTTAATGGGTACGTGATGTGCTTGTTCGTATCCTAACACTTTGAGAAGGTTTTCCGTTTCTAAAAGCTCATCATAGTTTAATGTTTGAAGGAGGAGTTGGGATTTTTTAACATCTAATTTTGTATAATCTTTAATTACTAGCAGTGTTTCTTTTTCTACATCTTGGATTAATTCTTTTAATCGAGCTTTGAGGAGTGTGCTTTCAGTACCGAGTTCAATGATATATCGTTTCATATCTTGAGCAATACTTTGAATAATTGCTCCTTTTTGGATAACTAATAGGCCTTTGTGTAGACTGGGGTGTGATTTTAATTCTAATTGATTGAGACGTTCTACATGAAGATCGAAAAGGGCTCGTTGTTTTTCTATTGCTTGTAATTGTTCATTTGCTTTTCTTCGTATTTCTTCAGTTGCTTTGATTGGATATCGAAGATTCTTATAAAATAAGGTAACTTCGTGTCTACGTTCTGAAATTGCAATAACTACTGTTCCAATTTGTTTTGCAGTTCGTTCAGCTGCTTTATGTCGTGTTCCTGTTTCTAAACTTTTAATTCCTGCTTGAGGAGTGAGCATGACGTTTGCATAATTAATACGTTTAAGGTCAGAGGATACAATAATTGCTCCATCCATTTTACAAAGTTCTACAAATCGTTGAGGAGTAAATCTACAATTTACTCTGAATCCTCCATCTATGATGGGGACTAATTGTTCGTTTTCTACCACCATGAGTGCGCCCTTTCCTGCTTTGAGTGCAGAGTCCATGCCTGCACGTACTGGTGTTCCTGGAGCAATTGTCTTAAGTGTAGCAAAAAATTCTTCTTCACTTACTTTTTGGCTTTGTTGTACCGGGATAATTGTTTCTTGTATTTCTTTATCAGGTACTTCTGCAAGCTGTTTTTGTAGTTCTTGATCCATGCCTCTCTCCTTTTTAAGAAGTACTTGTTGTATATAAGTGTTTTTAAGTATTTGTTTCGCTTTTATTTTTTCCTTCTCTTAGATTTATCGGTATACTGCTTCGAGATATACTTTTTTATCGCTTGTTCAAATGACAAAGCAGCCAGAGTTGTCAGAGATGCACTAATTCAAGTTAGAGCAAAAGTTCCCTGTAAAACAAAGATTTTGTTTGAGAAACTGTAACTTTGGAATAGGTTTAAATATACTTTAAACTTTATTAAAAAAGTGAATAAGACGGCATTATATTCTATTTCTATTATTGTGGTTCTTCTATTGGCTATAATTTGTTTTGGATATTACAATAAGCAGAGTCAGAGTGAAGATAAGTTATATGTTATTGCTGGTCCGGAAAGTTTTGATGATTTTAACGATATTGGAAACTCGGGCAGCCAAAAATGGGTTTATTCTTTGTATAACCAGAGTGCTGCGAACTTGCTTTATAATATTGAGAATAGATTAAATGAAGATGACTATGCAGGTAATGAAGTGGCTTTTTTTCGATTTGCTTTAAGTAGCGTAATAAAAAAAGATAAAAATTCTGATAAAGTTTATAAAAAAATAAAAGAAGATATACTTGGAGATAATAAAGTTCTTAGAATAGTTTTGCTGGAAATTCTAAGTGAAACACCAACTAAAGAATCTCTTAGTATCTTGATTTCCTTAACTGATTCAAATAAACTTGAAGATGAAGATAAAAATATTTTGTATCGAGCCATTGTAGACATGCCCGACCACATTACTAGTAGATATGGAAATGGAGATAATTTGGCTAAAGAATTGTCCCCTATACTGGAAAAAGCTTCAAAAGAAATTAAATTTTCAGATGAGAACAATATTAGCGTAAATGTATATTCTCTTTTTAGCTTAAATGAATATTCTCTTTTTTATGCATATACACTTTCTATAATTAAATTAGGTGCTCCTTCTGGGATGAAGTTCATTTTTGATCGTTTGGAATCTCAGAAAAATATAACTATTGAATATAAGTATTCTAATTCCTTATTACCTAATATATTAGTGAATGGAGAAAAACCTGATGGAACAATATTTGTTCCCGAACTTTATCATTTGCAAGAGTTTAGAAATACTGATTCTGTGCCTGTATTAGAAGGATATCTTGATAATGATGATATTGAAAAAGTCTCGTTGTTTGGAGCAGTTTATGCTTTGATGAAGGCCGGACAACCAGAAGGAACAGAGAGCGTATTAAAATGGGCTGCTAACCGCGAAGATGATGTTTCTCCTCTGCTCGATTTTGTTATTCCTTTAATAAGAGATTCACGTTCTGAAAAACTGCTTAAGTATTATGCAATGGAAGAAGAATCAAAGACTTTTAAGAATAGCAAGAACAAAGAAAGTGTTTTGAAAGGGTATAATAAATTGACTTCCAGCAGAATTGATGTTGAAATTATAAAAACTTGATTTTTAAAGTTTGCCTTGATCTTTTAAACACTTTCTAACTTCAGTACAAGTCGCTCCCTCTTTACAACCCGTTTCTTTGTAATTATAAAATATACAACCCAAATTTTTTGCGTAGTCTGAGGTACAATCCCTTCTTTCACAAACCAGGTCTTCTATCTCTTGACTTGGGATATTTATTGCTCCACAACAAATACCTTCGGGTTTGGGCTTTAGTGGGTAATGATGAAGATGGTTTGTTTGGTGAACGAGGAGGATATGTTCGTGCACCTACTCACCAAGGGGCTTGTTTTTGGGCACTCCGCAATCCTTTGCATAATGTTACTTTTCATGTTATTGGCACGGCAGGAGAGACAAATCATTCTGCTTTTACACTTTTATCATTAGGTACTAAACGAATTTCAGGATGTCATACGAATACTTTGCAATATGTCAAAGGTGCTGGTTTGAATATTCAACTGCATGATGTACGACCATTCATTTCTTTTCATCTCCCTGTTTGGAAGAATCGTGAATTTACTATGCATACCGGATGGTGTGAACGAGGTAATTTTGGTCTCTCCTTGCGTCCCTGGCAAAAACGACATGATGATTAAAGATTTTTCTATGATCTTTGATAAAAAAGCCTCTACCGCGGATTGAACGCGGGACCTTCACATGTCTGGCTTCTCTGGAATCCAGAGACCTGAAAAACACAGGGTTTTTCACGTTACCAATGTGACGCTCTACCGGCTGAGCTATAGAGGCTTGAAGATGGATGTTTTGGGCGGTTTAAAAAGACTACTTTGACTTATTAGTTAGGTTCTTTTCGGTGATGATTACCTCAGGAGTCCAGTCTAATTTGATTGCATTGCCTGTAATGGCTCCTAGATTATTTCCTACTTTGAGGAGCCAGGCATAATAGAGTTTCCCAAATTCAAATCGTTCTTCAGGTTCAATGAGGTGAAGATTATGATTGCCTGCAATAAGGAGCCCGGCTACATACAGAAATAAGAGGAGAAGTGTTACGATTTTCATTGGTTAGGGGGCAGTTGCGTTAATACTCCAATCTTGTTGTATGGCATATCCGGCTATTTTGAAAAGATTTGTTGCTGCCGTTGAAAGCCAGAGTGAATATATCTTAATAATTTGCGTAAGTCCCTCGAAGGTACTTGAATCAGCTTTATTTTCATTATATACTTTTGTAAACGTGATAGCAAAAAAGAGTAGAACACTAATAATTAATACAAATCCAACGTGATGTTTAATTTCTCGTAGTTTAAACAGAACTACTAAAAGCATTACTGCTAATACAAGTATTACAATGAGTCCAACATTGAGCGCCATCTTTTTACCTCTGTTCTTTTAGGTACTGATGGTATAAAAGCATTCTGGATACTGAAGAGGATTATGCTTTATTCTAAGGGAAGGTTTTAAAGCTCTTTTCTATAGCTTTCTTTATAGCCCCGTCGTATAGTGGTCAAGTATACGGGCCTCTGGCGCCCGTGACCCCGGTTCGAATCCGGGCGGGGCTATCTTTTTATACTTGTTTTTACTTTTCGTGGTATGTTTTTACGATATCGTTATCCTAAATTGATCGCGCTTTTTTTAGTAAGCCTCTTTGCTTATGCTCTTTTTTCTCAAGATTCTGTTCAGACTGCCCTTGCTCCTCTTATTTCTGAATCTCTTTTTTCTTATTTTATAATTGGTTCACTATTTACGTTTGGATTTATTACTCCCTTTGCTATTGGTTTATTCCTTATTGCTGATCCTTCTTCCCCTTTGCTTGCTGCTCTTGTGGGGGGATGTGGTGCAGTCCTAGGTGACATGTTGATCTTTCAATTTATTAGATTTTCATTTCTTGATGAATTTGGAAAATTAAAACGTGAAAAAATTGTTCGTCTTGTTGAAAAACCAGTTACTTTAGTTCCTGCCCGTTTTCATCATTATCTTCTGTACGCTTTTGCTGGTATTATTATTGCTTCTCCTTTACCTGATGAATTGGGGGTAAGTTTGTTAGCTGGGTTGACTTCAATTCGTCAAATTTCTCTTGCATGTATTAGTTATGTGTGTAATACGGTGGGCATTTTTATTCTCTTAGTACTCTAACAGTATCCTTAAATAGCATATTCTATTCATTCGCGAACGCCCACGTAGTCTAGAGGTCAAGGACACGGCCCTCTCGCACTGCCGAACATCCGATCGATGAGAATGGCATGTTCAGTCCTTCTTGGGACAGGCACTGATTTTTTACGAGGAACATTTCACGATGTTCTGAGTTGCCAGGCCCTCATATTGAGGGCGTGGAGTACGGCTGAAACCCGGGTTCAAATCCCGGCGAGGGCATATTTTTAATAGTGCTTTTGATTTCTCGGAATCAACATTCTTTTATTTAAATTAAATTTTTATTGAAAGACTATAAAAAGACTTTTTTATAACATAAAGTTGGTTTAATAATTTTAAACATGCAAGTATCATTTTTCATCATTTGAATTATTGCACGAGCCATTAAAATGTTGTTAATAAGCACATTTTATAGCATTAAGTATCTAATTTTTTTATATTTCTGCAGATAAGCAGTTTGGTAAAAAAGATATATAATATAAATCGATAGGGCTATTTCTTTATTTTGCTTCTTATTTTGCAAATTATCTGCGTTACTGGTAAGAGAGCAAGTAACCAAATAAATGTAAGTGTGTCAGGACTTACTTTTCCATTAATAAAGTAAACTACTGTTCCGATAAGAATAAGGGGCACGACACCATAAGCATACGTTACCATATATGTTCTTCCTTCAGTGAGTGGCTTTGAATTATTGATTGCATCTGGGAAACTTTTCATGATAAGCCAACCGAATGCGCCTCCCGCAATATCAACAATTGTATCTTTGATCCCGTCAAAGAAGAAATGATCAAACATATGTTGCGGTTGAGCTTGTACTATATCTCCAATTATCTCAACTGATTCCCACATCATTTGCCACATAAATACCCCGAGTAATGAGTCGAGTGGTTTCCATTTAAGCCATACAAGAAGGATGAGAAATATATTCAATCCCCACATGAAGTGCATGATGTTATCAATTGGTGGCCATATGCCAAAAAAATCTCTTCCATATTGTTCAAGAGAAATCCATCGTACCCAAACTTCCAGTACTATAGAACATGTAAGTGTAAATGCCATTATAAAATGTTTTCCTTTCATTGTTAACCTCTTTTGTATGTACCAAGATGATCTTTTGAATTTATTTTAATGGTTACGCCATCTTTTTTAATATGAAGATTATATTTTTTAATAAGGCTTCTCGCCCAGAGAAATTCTGAAGCAAGAAGGATGAGCCCCATGATGATGATGGGGATACCGGGGCCGGGAATGAGCAAGAGTATCCCTCCGATGAGGAGAAGAGTAAGGCCCATGATACCAATCGTTATTTTTTTGAGTGCTTGATAGGTAAGGTCCATTTTATCAAGAGAAAGGATATCTATTTAAACTGTCCGAAGGGGAGAAGGATATGTTGCCCCAGATTACCAAGGAATATCCTGCATTGCAAGTAACCTATGGCTTGCCTGCGTTGAGCGATTTAAATCGTGACTTCGAATTGGATAAGATTGATGTAGAAACTGAGTTTTTAGCTCGAACGATACGTAAATGTATGATGGATAAGATTGTAAATTGTCTTAATTTCTTTGATATGTTGTTAAATCCTCAACAAGCTCCTCGTATTTATCTTTCTTTTTTACAAACGATTACCTTGAGTGATAAACAATTGCTTGAACAATTATATTCTGCGTTTGGAACATTAAGTATTGAATGTCTTGCTCTTGAACTTGAATATACTGAAGAAAAGGAAGCAGAAATGATTACACGTATTGCACGTGTATGGACTGAACAATCCACGGCCTTTAGCACGTTAGTACAAAGAATTCGTAATCCTGTTCCTTTCCAAAAGAAAGAAAAAAGTTATTTTGGATAACTTATTTTTTAGATATCAAATCAGTAATATCTATTTCTAATACGGCGAGTGGCATCTTGAGTCCTGCGTTTTTGAGTGTTGAGGGATGAATTTCTCCAATATATCCTATTTCTTTTTTGGCGTGCATGATGAAAGCTGAACGTCCTGGGATACAAAGAGGAAGAGGAGCTTGTTTCAAGGTAAGAGGGAATTGAAGTTGTTCACTCAAGTAATTGAAGAGTTGTTGAATATGAGTTATGGTTCCTGGGGAATAAGTGACAAGTATATGGGTTCGCTCAGTGCCTTTTTCATCACTTACTGTTCCTATTTCATAGAGATTTTGAGGATACGAGACATCTTTATTTTCGTGATAGACTCGTAATGCTGGAATGAGCAGATTTGGCCTGAGATATTTGTATTCTGTTTTAGCTCCTTCTAAAGCAAGTGCTTTGAGATGATATCTCTTTTTTTCTTCTTCAGTTATTGCATGATAGGTCATAATTTCTTGAAATCCTGTTCCGATGAGCAAGGAACTTATCTTTTGTTCTTGTCTTCTTTGAGGAGATTCACTTCCTGTTGTAGCAAATGAAGGGACTTCAGGAGTGATTTTTTCATAGCCATACGCAATGGCGAGATCTTCAATGAGGTCAACTTCGTGCATAATATCTGTTCTCCAGGGCGGATATTCGATTGTTCCCTTATCATATCGATGGCCCATTTTTTCACATAATTTTGGAAGCTCTTTTTCAGTTATTTTGGTACCAAGTAGTGTATTTGCCCTTTCTAATGAGAACGGATGTTTTGTATAACTCAGCGTAGGGGTGATGAATGTTTCTTTTCCTCGTTCAATTTGTATTCCTTGTACCGTTCCCCCTAGTTCTACACAGAGGGTAGTAAGGAGCGCAAGTACTTTGTTGAGCGTTTGGAGATGCATTCCTGAACATTCGATAAAGAGTTCTTTCGTTGTTAGGGTAACTTGCCCCGTTTCTGCACTGTTAATGATTGGAGGCATGGAAAGAATTGTCCCCGTGGCATCAATAAATAGAGGATAGCGAGGTGCTTTTTCGAGTAAGTGGGCATATTCTTTTCCTGTTTGATGAGTGGTGAGAATTTCTTCAGCAGTGCATGCTTTTGTTGCTCCCAAAGGAGTGAAGGTTATTTCTTTTGGTTTTTTTGCGGTAAAAGTAAGCGGGAAGGCGATTTTTTCTGCTGGATAGATACCAATTGCACATTTCTTTCTTTTTCTTCCAATTGTTTTATGCATTTTTTCTTGTATATCAATGAGCGTTTCCAATACTTCTTGCGTGATAGTCATATTCTTAATGAGTGCTCCAACTGTATGGGGACGTATTTCTTCAACGTCTGGTTTGATAATAATGCGGTGTGTTTTTTCTGGTTTGGTAACAGGATATTCTTTTGGTTTTATTTTTCCTTGATAGAGTTTTACTGTACGTACGAATCCTTGAAGTGAATAAAGGTCAGGGCGGTTTGCAAGTGCTTCTACTTCTACTCCTTCTTCAGTAAGTTCAGCAGGAATACCTATTTGTTGTATTTCTTCTATTGCTTTTGGTGTAAGCGCAAGTTGTTTGCCGAGTTTTTCTTTTGTAAATACTACTTTAGCCATTGTTTCCTCCCCGAGGCATTGCTCGCATTTGTTTGAGATTGTTACGATACATGTCTCGTAGATCGGTTATTTTATAGGCATCCATGATAATTCTATCAAATCCTTGGCCCCAGGCAAGAATAGGAATTGGTTTTCCAAGTAGGGCTATACTTACTTCTGGTCTGAATATGCCTGCTCCTCCTAATTCTAACCATTGTTTTTTACCTTGGTGCCAGACATGAATTTCTACTGAAGGTTCGGTGTAAGGGAAAAAGCTCGGAACGAATTTTATTTTTTCAAATCCCATTTTCTTATAGAACTCTGTTAGATATCCTAACAAATGACGAAATGTTGCTCGTTCATCAACAACTATTCCTTCTGTTTGATAGAATTCAAATCCATGACTCCAATCAACTGTTTCATTTCTGAATACTTTCCCTATTGCGAAATATTTTGCAGGTAGTTTTGTGCTATCAAGTGAAGCAAGCGTGCGTGCTGAGAGGGAAGTGGTGTGTGTTCGGAGTACTCCTTGTTGGGCCTTTTTCGCGCTCCAGGTATATTGCCAGCCAGTGCTTCCCCCAATACCCTGTTCGTGTGCTTGTTGCACTCTTTTTACTAATTTTGTTTCTGGGAGGGGGAATTGTAGGGGGAGAAAGAAGGTATCTTGCATTTCTCTTCCTGGGTGATCTTGAGGGGTGTATAAAGCATCGAATACCCAGAATTCGCTATCAATAAGTGTACCCGTCATTTCGGTAAAACCCATGTCTGTCCAGATGCGCACTGCTTTTTCTATTGCTTCAGTAACAAAATGTTTTTTCCCCCCTATGATTGGAGCAACGGGGAGTGAAAGATCATATGCACGAAATTGTTTTGCACCTTGCCAATTTCTAATTAGTTCTGGAGTTACTTCTTCAAGTACTTCTGACTCTATTTTTGTGCCTGCAAGTTCTTTACCCAGTTGGGTGAGGGTATAGGTTCTTTCTGTTTTTTCTTGCATTTCGATAATATCTTTTCTTTTTTGTACTGCTTGAAGTGCATGAAGCATTTCGGGACTGAGAGATTCTTTTGTTGTGGGAAGTTTTTCTAACAATTGTTCTTCAAATGTTTTTTTGATACATTCCGCAGGAGAGGCGGTAAGTAAAATTGCTCCTTGATCAAGTGAAATGAATGCTTTACCTTTAAGAATTCCTAATGCAACTTTAAGTTCGTTTTCTGACAATCCTGAAGCTTTTTGTGCTTCTGAAATAGGGAGCGGGTGATGGGGTTTGAGGGCAGAAAGTAATTTTCGTTCGGGAAGTCCTGTTCTAGCATATCGAATCCCATTTACTCCTGTGGTGATATGCATTGTTTTAGTGGTGGAAAGCGTGAGAAAACCTTTTGTTTCTAGAGAGAGTAATGTTTTGACTATTGTTGCATCTTCTAATTTAGTTGCTTCTTTAAGTGCCTCATAGGGTTTGGTAAGGTGTGTAAGAAGTGCTCGTTCGTGTGTGGAAAGAGTCGCGATGAGGGCATTTTTCATAGGGAAGAAGGGGATTTCAGGTATAAAAATGTGTTTTAAGGGGGAGTGGAGGCACTCTTAAGGGAGGGAGTATCCGAATGCTTGCTTAAGTAGTGAGGCTTCTTGTTTTGTACATCCTTCTATCGTCAAGGAGATCCTTTTTTTAACGAGGAGAGGAATATCTGCTTTGATGCGAGCAAGGGTTTGTGCTCGTTTTAGGAGAGGAAGAGTACGAAGTTTGGTGAGTGAAAGAAGATACGCTTTGTTTTGTATCTGCATTTCTTTACTTTGTAGTTCTGAAAGCGTATTTCCTAGCATACGAAAGTTGTCTCTTTGTTTATCCATTTACGATTGTTCCTTTCCATTTCTTATGAAGGAGGAATGTATTGAGATTTTCCATGTTGCCTGAGAGTAAATAGGTAGGAATCTGATTTTTACGTATGATGCTTGCTGCTTGTTGATCAAGGATGAAATGTTGTCCTGGTTTGAAAACCAAGGCATGCGCCTTTGTTTCGAATGCTTTCCAAGATATTGCTGGAATGAATTGTGCAGAAGGATGTGTGCGTGGATCTGCAGTATATAACCCTGGTGTGTCGCTGAGATTGATAAGGGGACATTTAAGTAACGTGGCTAATTTTGCGGCCGTGGTGTCTGTTGTGGCATGAGGGGCCCAACGTAATGCTCCACAAATGACTGGATTGTTTTTTTTGATTGCAGTGTGCACCTGTTTCATATTTAGTAATAACGTGTCATTTGTTTGTTTTCCGAACCATTGCATGAGAAAGAGAGCATTGACTCGAGTTGCACGAATTCCTGCTCGTGCTTGTTCATAGACTGAGCGACCTTCTTTTTTGAGAGCATTGATTGCAGTTCGTGCAAGATGTCCTCCCCCACACACAATAATGAACTGATAGGTGGTGGTATGTTTATTTAGTGTTTTTTTGAGTTCATGTAAAAAACGATGGTTTATTTCTTGAGGAATAATCAGAGATCCCCCTACACTGACTACTATTTTTTGTTTCATTGTTCTATCGCCTCTGAATGATATATCGATTACCGATGATTGTTGAAAGAACTGCTGTAATGATATAGGGGCCAATGATTGCTTTGTATAATCCTTCCCCGATGGGGATTTTTGTTTTTTCTGCAACTTCTTGTAAAAAAGTTTGTATGGCTTCTGCATCAAAAGAAGTGTTTGTTATTTGAGGGCGATTTTGTTTTACAATAACGACTGGTTTTCCTGGGCCGGGACATTCAATACTTTGTATGCTTTGGTCTTGGAGCCATTGTTGTAACGAGGGGTTTGAAAAAGTAATTACCGGAGGTACTGAGTAAGTCTTTTGAGGGAGAGAAGGGCGTGGAACAAAAGGTTGACGTAAAGGAAGAGGTCGATGAGGTGGAGGGAGTAGTGGTTTGGAAGCACTACTTTGTTGAGTATGAGGAGTATAGGTTGCGTTAATTGAAGTGTATCCTGTTGAGAGAGTTGGTTTTTCAGATATGTTTGGAAGAGCTGGAGCTATTGATTGGGTAGGAAGGGAGGTATCCTGAAGAGGGATTCTATTTTGTGCTAAAACCTGGGCTTTTCTTTGTTTACGAACTGCTTCTTGATAGGTTGCAGTATTAAGGATTAATGCTCTGACAAATGTTCGCAAGAATACCTCTGGCGCGCTATCGGAGGAATTAGAACCGAGGGAGCGGGCGCGGGGTAGTCGGTGCGTTCGAGATCTCGGGAGCTTCTTCAGGTTGCTTTCCATAGACGCGTTCGCGGATGTGGTCCTCCATGAGTGTAAGGCCCTTCGCTATTGTTTTATTTTGACCTAAGAGTAAATCTATTTTCTCTAAAAATTCTTTATCTTTGTCTAATCCTTGATTAGAAGGATGTTCGGCAAAGGTGCGTGCAGTTGCTTCAAATAATGCTAAGAGATCAGAAAGTTGATGCGACACTTTATCGAAGCGTTCAATGACTTGCGTGTGTACTTTTTGGAGTTCAATTAGATTTTTTACCAACAGCTCTTGCATTGCTGGAGAAACATCCACCATCTTTTTTCTCGGCATACTCTACCGAAGAGGATTTTGTTTATAAAGGTTGGCACGCTCGCTTGCGTATGGACCCAGCGGGAATCGAACCCGAGTCTCACCGTCTGGAGCGGTGCATTCTGCCACTGAACTATGGATCCTTTATTTTGAAATGAGCTGTTCCCTTTTAAGTATTCGCTTTATATCCCTCATTTTAAGAAAAAGTGTCGGCGCGCTGTCTACTAAAAGGTTAAAGAGCGGCGCCGACTATGAGGGTGAAAGGGAAGTGAAGGTGATGTACTTAGAGTTTAGAAGGGGTTCTTAAAGGTTATTATCCCAGTTTCTTTAATTGTTCAATTTCTTCAAAGGTAATCGATGCCCCTTTGTATTTTGTGGCATAGAGTGCTGCGGAGAGGGTTTGTTTATTTTTTGGATGAAGAATCCCTTGTTTGTACGCAACATAGACAAGTTCTGAGGAACGAATGCAAGTGAATATTGAGAAAACAGAGAGGTCTTGATAGGCAAGCGTGATTCGTTTGTGCAATTTGTCAGACATCAAACGTTCAAGATTACGGGGGGCTTCAATGAGTAAACGTGTGGTTCGCTCATCAATTGCAATGATATTTTCTATTTTTTTCTCAGTGAGTGCTTTACTTAATGCGAGACAGGAAATTTCTCCCTCGCTCACAATAGGTACCCAGGCACCATTTGTTTGGACAAAATGATTCGCTTTATCCATAAGCTTTTTTGTTTCTGCTTCTAGGGTGGCGCTTTGAATTCCTATTCCTTCAGGTAATTCTATAATTCCTTCATCAAATAGTTCTTTTACTTGAAGTGCTTCGAGGGCAAAACGAGGAATCGTAAGGGGGCGATCAATAATTTCTCGTTTAACTGAAGGAGTGATGACGAGTTTTGTTTTCTTTTTGAGAATAGGAAAGAGATACAATAGATTATTCATTGCTAAATTAATAATTACTCCTGAATCAAAGATACATACCTTCATGCGAAAAATTCCTCTGCTGTTTGAACACGTGTTTTTGTATTGATGGTGGCATGATAGGGATTATCTCTTTGATTTGCATATGGTGAAAGGTCCCAAGGGGAGATGCCCAAGAGTTCTGCTGTTTTTCCAATAGAAATACCATGTTCGTATATTTTTCCTGCTTTATTGATTGATGCTTTTTCAAGAAGATTTTGCATATAGGGCTTAAGATTAAGCGAGAGCGACGTGAGGGTAGTGCGTATACGTTGCATATAACTTTCAAATTGAGCTTCTTTTCCTGCTTTTACTGCTTGTTGTGCAAGCAGAAGATAGGATTGTATTTTTTTAGTTACTTCTGGCCAGCGTTTGATTTGGAGAGTTTCTTGGCGTTCTACGATCTTGCTTAATGTATAGATGATCACGGACATGGTGGTGGTGCCTGGGTCTTGAAAACAAGAAGAACAATGAACTGTTTGATTTGAAATTTCTTTGAGAGCAAAGGCGTTTTGTTGTTTAAGGGCTTGCTGTGCCTGTCCTAGAATTTCTTCTATATGTTTCTCCTCTTCCATGCTACTCTATACTATACATTCTATATAAAGCTGAGGGAACATGCAGAATGCTTATATAGAATGGATGTTTCTATTTTTTCATGGAAGCGATACTTGATACCAATTTTATCCTTGCTTGTTTGAGGCGAAATATTAGTTTTCTTGATGAGCTCGAAGCACAAGGGTTTAAGCCCATTTTAGCTCATGAAGTTTTTGAAGAATTGAAAGATTTGCGTCAAACTGCTACTCTTAGTGATCGTGTTGCACTTGATCTTGCTTTTGCTTTATT
This sequence comes from Candidatus Pacearchaeota archaeon, assembly GCA_016866955.1. Classification (GTDB taxonomy): domain Archaea; phylum Nanobdellota; class Nanobdellia; order Pacearchaeales; family GW2011-AR1; genus SICV01. The sequence continues at coordinate 34,878 of VGKT01000004.1, forward strand.
TGAAAAACGAAAAGTGCATAAAATGACCCTTGGTCATCATAAAGTTGACGAAGGTTTAATTATAAAAGGAAAGAAAGGGGCATATATTGCCACCCTTGATGCGGGAATTCGTCGAGTTGTACCTAATAGCATTGGAATTAGTAATGCGCAGAATACAATTGAAATTACTCGCCAGTAATCTTTTATAGGCCCTTTCTATTTTGAGCAGTATGAAACAGGGGATGATTTTTGATGATTTTGGAAAACGGAAAGCGATTGTTTCTGGAGATGAGGAATATTTGCTTACTGATGTAGATCTTCCGTTCTTACGAGAAGAAAGAGTAGTGAAGCGTGCAAGTGAAGGCTGGGCATTATACGAAGGAGAACAGCGTTTGAATCCTCTTACCTTTTCAAACGGTAAAACGCAATGGGACGTAGTGCAAGAAGTGGTGAGCACGATTAAAAAAGGAACAAAAGTTATTTTCATTAAAGGGGTATGCGGTACAGGGAAATCTGCGATTGCATTACATATTGCACGTGAATTGGGAAAAGCGAGTATTGTGGTACCTGTTAAGGGTTTACAGCATCAATATGCACATGATTATATGAAACGGAAACAAGTTATCAAATCAACTGGTTTTCCTTTGAAAATTGCCATGATTACTGGGAGAGATAATCATGATTCGCTCTTTTTACCTGGTAAAAGTTGTGCGGATCCTCTTTTACCTGATACGATTAAGATTGTTGAAAAAAATATGTATCATCTCTCTGAATATTATCGTGCAAATCCCTTCATTACTCGTAAACAACAACCAACGTTAAAACAACTCCGCCGTATTTCTATTGCACCTGCTAATCCTTATTGGAGCCCTATTGCTCCTGCTGAATATGAATTGCCACTCACTGATGCAATTAAACATCGCTATATGGGATTAGAAGGTAGAGAATTCATTTTCTATCATCGAAAACAAGGGTGTAGTTATTATGACCAATATCTTTCCTATATTCATGCAGATGTAGTTATTTTCAATGCTGCTAAATATAAAATTGAAGTTGCCCTTAATAGAAAACCTGCGACTGCTGTTGATATTATTGATGAAGCTGATGAATTTTTAGACTCATTCGCTGCTCAAGAAGAACTAAATCTCACTCGTTTTGGAAATGCTCTTGGTTCTTTTATTGTAGATGATGAAGAAGCAATTGCTATGAAAGGTACACTTGTCGAATATGCAAAGTTGGAAGAACAACAAAAACGTGCATTAGGAGTTACTGATTCTATTGTGCCTTTGCGAGATACTTTTATTGGAAAAATTATTACTCGTGTACATGAAGATAGGGCTTTGCGTGCGGAATTAGTTGTTGATGAAACTCATTATGCTGGAACAATCTATGAACTTGCTGAACAATTTATTCCCTTTTTTGATGAAACCTATGTTCAATTTTCTATGCGAGAGGGAGAGTTATACGTTTCATTGGTTACTACCAGTTTAGCTGAGCAATTTAAAGAACTGGAGGCAAAAAGTTCTGCCCTTGTGTTTATGTCTGGTACTTTGCATAGCGATGAAGTGTTGCGTACTATTTTTGGTATTACAGCCTATACGGTTATTGATGCAGAAACAATCCAGCCTGGGCGTATTGATTTACAGCGAGTTGGAGGTGAATTTCCTTGCACGTTTGAAACGTTTTCTTCAAAACGAAAGACAAAACAAGATTATTACAAACTTATGGATTTGTGTCTTGCTCGCGCTCCTCGTCCTACGTTGGTACAAGTTAATTCTTTTGGAGATTTACCTGATTTTGGTGAACAACAAATTGGGGGATGTACCTTATTGACCACTAAAGAAGCATTGCGTGATGCTCAGTATGCAGATCCGCGTGGAACACGGATTACTGCATTTAAAGAAGGACTTTCCCCTATCTTGTTTTCTACTAAATGTACTCGAGGTATTGATTTTCCAGGAGCGCAATGCAGGGGGATTGTATTTACTAAATATCCTAATCCTAATACCCAGGACATCTTTTGGAAAGTATTGAAGCAAACACATCCTCAGGCCTATAGTTCTTTTTATCGCGATAAAGCTTGGCGAGAGTTTTTACAACGTATTTATCGGGGAGTGCGTACTCAGGATGATTATGTTACAGTGCTTTCACCTGATAGTAGGGTATTGGATGCTGTTCGCCAACTTCAAAACTTTAAGTTTAAATAGTCGTATTTAGTTAGTATTCTATTAAGATGGCTGATATATCTCTTACTCGTGCACTCCAAGCACAACGTGTGTTAACTGGGGGGGCGTTTGTGATTGCAGGCTGCACTCAACTCTTTTTAATTGGTAATGATAGACTTGAACTCTTATTTATGCAGTTAGGACTGCCCCTTGCATTTTTACTTGCTTGGCTTGTTCCTCTTGTTGGATTAGGTGCGGGAATTGCCGTTATTTGTAATTATCGCGTTCGCCATACTGCCTGGCCTGCACTTTTAATTGCATTAGGAGTAGCATTTACTGTGTATTGGTATGGCCCTGGATCAATTAAAGGCGCACCTAATTGGACACAAGTGTTTGTTCATCTAGTACTTGCTTCAAATCTTTTAGTTCTTGCTCTTTCTGCAAAAAGGTAATATTTTATGAAACGATTGGTTGTAATTGGTGGGGGATTTGCAGGTTTGACTGTTGTTCGAGCTCTAGAAACAACATTTCAGGTTACGCTTATTGATAGCAAACCTTTCTTTGAATTTACTCCAGGCATCTTACGCACGTTAGTTGAACCTCAACATATGGGGCGTATTCAAAAATTGTATACTTCTTTTTTTAGAGGGACTTTTGTACAGGGAAAAGTTACGCGTATTTCTTCTTCTACTGTCTTTATCGGTTCTCAGAAAATCCCGTTCGATTATTGTGTTATTGCAAGTGGTTCAGCGTATAAAGCGCCCATTAAAGAAGAAAATGCGGTCTTAGCTTCTCGAGCGCATCATTTACATGCATTTCATGAACGTTTGGTTGATGCACAGTCTGTTGTTGTTGCAGGAGGAGGACTGGCAGGAGTTGAACTCGCGGGAGAGATTGTAACTCATTTTCCTGAGAAAAAGGTTACGTTGATTCATCCTCATGCGCGATTATTGTCTACTCACCGTGTTGCTACGAGTAATTATGCTGAACATTTCCTTCGTGCTCGGGGAATATCTTTTTTGTTTAATGAACGTTTAACTAATGTGCAGGGAAAAGAGGTTCGCGTAAGTTCTGGGACTATGCTTCCTGCAGATCTCGTTTGTTTTTGTACGGGTATTTTTCCTCTCACCGATTTTGTTCCTGATTCTTGGAAAACAAAACGAGGCTATATTACTACGAATGCTTTTCTTCAAGTACCAAAATTTCCCCATATTTTTGTAGCAGGAGATGCAAATAGTATTGCAGAAGAAAAGACTGCACAACATGCTGAGTGCCAGGCACGTGTTGTAATCTATAATCTGCGTGCTCTTGAAGCTAGAAAACCTTTACGTTCGTATCGTCATAAAGCCTCACCGACGTTGATTAGTTTAGGAAAATATGATGGTATTTTGGAATATCGGAAACTAGTGATTAAAGGGTGGTTGCCTGCTTTGTTGAAATGGTTAGTAGAACGAAAAGAAATGTGGAAGTTGCGTTAACTTTTTATTTTTGTAAGTAAGTCTATATATGTTTCGAAGGGGTTTCCGAATGGATAACTTTCCTCAGGACATTCATATTCGAAATTATAAATATTCAATCTATCTTGTCTATTTTTTGGGCGAGGAACAATATTTAATTCATCCCAACAATGATGTTGCAGTTTTCTTTCTGTTCCTTTTAACAATTTAGCAATTTTTCCTCTCGCATGTGCTCGAGTATTAGGTGGGGGAGAATTAAGACATTCTCCTAAAAGTTTGTTTGAGAGGACTCGTTCAAAAAAATTATGTCTTCTCATCCACGCATACATCCCTGTTTCTGGATTACAATCGTTAAATGCATGGTCTAAAGCATAGGCGTCTGCGAGCATATCTTCGGTTCTTAGTTCTATAAATGCTTTTTTTGCTGCCCAATCCAATCTTCGTTCGAGTCCTTGTTGATTCCCCTCTAATTTTTCAAGTGTGTCTTCTGCTAGGACTATGAGCGTATCTGTTTCTTCATCTCTTCCTCTATAATTTATTTTTATTGCTTGACAGTATCTTTGTAAGAGCTCAAGTGCAGTTACTTTTCTTGATACTGATTCTAAAGGAGTGTGAACTCCTTTTTTTGATACGTTGTGTAAATCTTCAATTACTTTGTCAATTCGATATATTACTTGTGGAAGTATTTCGTCTTCTGCAAGATCAAGTACTGCTCTGGTAAGGCCTATTTTAAGAAAAAGAGCAGTTTCTAACATTGTGCCTTCGCCTCCGATGTAATGAAATCTCTTTAATCCTCTGATTGTTGAAAGAGGTTCATCTCGTATATTGATGATTGCTCTATTGGTAAGGGTCTCTCCTGAAATTGGAGTAACAATACAATGGGCTCGTTGAGATAATTCCCATTCTCCTTGTGGTGAAACATATCCTGCTCCTGAAATAAGTTGACGCACTATAAAGAAAGGAATAAATTCGGCCCATCTTTCATAGGGAACTGTTGTAGTATAGTTTTCGTGAGCTCCAAATGTCGTTTCTATTTGAGGGTTCTTCTCTATCTCTTCGGTACATTTCAATGCAACAACATGTTTGAATATTTGCTGAGCTAGGGGAAGTACGAGAGTTTCTCCTGCTTTATCATATCCCACTACTCGTGTTATTTCTTGACACTCTGGCGTGCAATATTCTATGTGCCCACTATCAAAATAAATGAGTCCCCCGTTTGGAATAGGTCCAGGCACGTCTAGTGCTTTAGGATGTACATTACCGAATTCTTGTTCAGTTCCTATAATGCTTTTTCTTTTTCGTACGGGCCAAGAAGTAAAGAGAGGCTTATTTTGATCTACTTTTTCGAGTATTTCTCGTTTTGAAACCACTGGTTACTCCTGTCATTTTTTGTTCACCTTTTTTCCAATCACTTTTCTACCATACATGTATTTATGCAATACAGTTGGAATCTTAATCGAACCATCTTTTTGTTGGTAATTTTCAAGAATTGCAACTAATGCTCGAGATGTTGCCATTGCAGTATTATTGAGGGTGTGGGGAACATATTTCTCTCCTGTACCTGGATCAACACGAATCTTAAGTTTGCGTGCTTGTGCATCAGTGAGATTTGAACAACTTCCTACTTCAAAATATTCTTGTTTACGAGCAGACCATGCTTCAATATCTACTTGGATATGTTTGAGATCTCCAAGATCTCCTGAGCAAATGGCAAGAACTCGAATGGGGATACCAAGACCTTTGAAGATATCAATAGTTATTTTCTTTAATTGTTCAAAATACTTCATTGACTCTTGAGGTTTACAGATTACTATCATTTCTACTTTATTGAATTGATGAGTGCGATAGAGGCCTTTTTGATCAATACCATGACTCCCAATCTCTTTTCTGAAACACATGGAATAAGAAGTGTGTTTGAAGGGAAGAGTTTTTTCGGGAAGGATTGTATCGATATATCGTCCGATAAGAGAATGTTCGCTTGTGCCAATTAAATACAGATCTTCATCTTGCATTTTGTAAATTTGCATTTTCATGTCGTTTAAATCGGCAACTTTTCCAATAACTTCTTTACGTAACATAAGGGGAGTTTCGACATACGTAAATCCTGCCTTAACCATATGATCAATGGCATAGCGAATGAGTGCTTGATTAAGTAATGCGATTTCTCCTTGAAGATAATAGAAACCATTGCCTGATGTTTGCGCTGATGCTCCGAAATCTGCTTGAGCAAGAGATTCTAATAGTTCGGCATGATTTTTTATCTCATATTTTTGTTTTTTTGGTTTGCCGATCTTTTTTATTTCTTTATTATCTTTATCTGTTTTTCCCATTGGTACACTTTTGTGTAAGGTATTGGGTAAATGAGTAAGCAATACTTGAAGTTGCTCTTCTAGAGTATTTGCCTGTGCTTCAGATGCTTCTAAGAGTTCAGGTAATTTTTTTGCTTGTTGTAAAAGTGCTTCTGGCTTTTGTTTCTTCTTAAATGCTTCTGCGATTTCTTTAGAAAGTTTATTTCGTTGTGCACGAAGTTCATCTCCTTTTCCCTTTATTGCACGCCATTCTTTATCGAGTGCAAGAACTTGTTCTATGAGTGCTCCCTTTGTTCCTTCTTGATTTTTTTGATGTATTGTTCTTTTTACCTCTTCAGGATGTTCTCTTACAAATTTAATATCGAGCATGGGAAGAAGAGGAGAACGGGGTTTTTAAGGTTAGGGTAGTGCTTAGGTATAAGTAGAGTTTTCTTTGTTCTTAAGGAGTTTCATTAAATGGTCTTTTCCTAATTTCGTATATTTTGTTTGATCTAATTTAAATGTCTTGATAATTGAAGCAATTAAATCTCCCCCTAAATGATGAGGGATAATCACGTAGTCTATTCCTGATTTATAGAGATCGAGCGCCGCATATGGTTGTTCGGCAGTTGCAAGATAAGTTGCTTTGCTTCTGATTGCTTTGAGGCGTTCTTGAATTGTAAGATTTGCTTGTGTATCAGAGATAGTTGAAATAATGATCTTTGTTTTATCTAAGGGAAGTTCTGCTAAAAATTCACGTTCTCCCGCATCTCCAAAGATTGTATCATATCCCTTTTCTTGTAAATTAATTATTGCTCTGGGATTATGATCGATGACCAGGATTTTAAGTTTCAAATCTCGAGTTGCTTCTATTATTTTATGACCAATTCGATGACTGCCAAAGATAATAATGTCATATTTTTCTTCTACTTTTTGTTTTTGTTCTTTCTTTGTAGATTCTAGGAGATGTAATACAGGAGCAAGAGCATTAAATATCGAATGTGCATAATAAATGCTATAACTGCTAATTCCGATAGTGATAACAGCAATTAAAACTGCTAGACTCATGAGTTCTTGAGAAATATGTCCGAGATTATATCCGAGTAATATAAGAATTAATGAAAATTCTGAAATTTGTGCGAGTGAAGTTGAAGCAAGGAAATTTGTTCGTTTTGTGTACCCAAATGCTCTAAGTACGACCATAACAACGATTGGTTTTCCAATAATGACAAATCCTGAAAAGAGAAGTGCTTGAAAGACGAGCGTTGATGTAACGCTTGTAGCTAATTGGCTACCGAAAAATACAAAGAAAAGTACCATAAAGAAATCACGTAGTGGTTTCATTCTTCCTGCAATTTCAAAAGTGTAAGGGCTTGAAGCAAGAGACATTCCAGCAATTAATGCCCCAATCTCTAACGAGAAGCCAAGTGCATCAAATAATGTTGCTAAAATGAGTGCCCAGGCAATGCCGAAGAGGAAGAGCGCTTCTTGACTTTTTGCTAAGAAATCTAATACTTTCTTATTGATAATTGCAGTTCCAACGAAAATGAATATGGCGAGTCCAAGTACGGTACCAAATTTTTGTGCAATGAGTGTGAGAGAACCCCCTTGTTCTACCAATGGTAAGGTCATGAGGGCAATTGCTGCAACAATATCTTCCACAATTAAAATGCCTAACGCAATTCTACCGTGTAAGGTGTCAATTTCTTTTTTATCTGAAAGAATTTTAACTACCACGACTGTTGAAGAAAATGCTAGTGCGGCTCCGAGATAAATTGCTGAAGCTGTTTCAAAAGAGAGTAATCGTGCAATAACGAATCCGATTCCACCAGTGAGTGCAATTTCAGCAATTCCTGCTCCTGTTGCAACTTTTCCTAATTCTTTAAAGATTCTGATATCTAAGTTAAGTCCTACAATAAATAAGAGAAAAGCCACTCCAATATGTGCAAATAATTGAACGATTTCTGCATTTTCTCCTGGGCCTATTAATTTTAAGCCAAGTGGGCCTACTATAATTCCCACTAAAAGATAGGCAATAATTGGAGGTTGTTTGATAAGCTTAGCAAGCAATGTGCCGAGTGCTGCAATTGCGATGATGGTACTTAACGCGAGAATGACCTCTTGCATACTCTTATCTTCTTTTTTCTCTTTAAATATATTCTTCCCGATAGCTTTTTAAGAGGTTTTTTGTCCCTCTTTCTATCATGTCAAGGAACTATAAAACAACATCTTTAAAGATGAATTGTTCCTTGAGCATCCAAAGCACATTGTGCTTCTGATATTCATTACAACTTTTGGCTGTAATGGAAGGGTCCAGAGCTGCGGCGCTCTGGGCCCACTTTCTTTAGAATGTGGGGCCCGCATTCTGTGGAGAGAGCGAGATCTCTGAATAGTTTTTCTTCACACGAGTCTTATAATTTTCTCGTGTGAAAAAGCTATTTTAAAAATCGATATCAATCTGCAAAGCTTTAAAAGGGCTTCCGGATATCTCTATCGCATGGCGAAAGTACGTATTAAACTTGCAAGCATCGATATTGATGCATTGAATCCCGTTATTCAACATATTAAAGATATTACAACGAGAGCAGGTGTTATTATGCGTGGTCCTATTCCTATTCCTACAAAGCGTATGAAAGTAACCACGCGTAAAGCACCAAATGGTTCAGGTACTGCTACTTGGGATCGCTATGAAATGCGTGTTCATCGTCGTATTTTGGATATTCCAGCTGAAGATCGAGTATTGCACCCAATTATGAAATTGGCTATCCCTCGTTCTGTTCAGATTAAAATTGAGATGAAGGAATAAACTTCTTTTTTTTCTGGTATATTCGCTTATAAAGCTTCTGACTAGGAATAGAAAATTTACTTTTTATTAGCTATATTTTTTTAAAGTTTGATTTTATGCGTTTTGTATGGGTCGAGAAATAGTGGTGGTGAAGCGTAATATATTATTTAAGGAAAAAACATTTACTGGTTTTCTCCCTCTTGTAGAGTATGATTTTCTTTCTGTTATTTTGCAGCACCTGGAGTACCGAGAACGAACTGATGCGCTTGAGCATGATAATACTTGGCAACAACCGATTCCCTATGTCTGGCTTATTAAACCAAGTACTCGACAGGTCTTTTTGTATAAACGTGCGATTACGGGGGATGAAGAGCGTTTGCATAATCGCTATTCAGGGGGGATTGGAGGGCATATTGATAAAGATACGGAAGAAGCAAGTGTAAACCCTATTCAGGATGCCATGCTTCGTGAATTACGTGAAGAAGTAACTATGCACGTATATCCCACACCGACTATTATTGGTTTTTTGAAATATCATAGCGGAGTGGAAGATGTACACTTTGGTATTGTCGCATTCGCAGAAACAGAAGAAATACCTCTCCCTGCTGATGGCATGGCAGAAGGACGATTTTATACTGTTCACGAAGTTGAGACTTTACTTGCCGACTCTTTTGCACAGTTTGACCCTTGGACGAAGGGAAGTTGGGATGTGATTAAGGCGCGTTTAGCTTAAACGTAACCCTTAAAAGTCATATTAGTTGAGAAAGAGTAAGCCCAAATCGCATAATGGAATTGCGCGCGCTTGGAGAGCGCGTTTCCTCACGGATGCCCAGGTTCGATTCCTGGTTTGGGCGTTTTTATCAGGAATCGAAGTCCGCACTGAGCAAAGCTCATTGGGAACTTCAACTCTTACGAGCTTGAAGTATTCCTGGTTTGGGCGTTTTAGTTTAATAAGAATTTTACGTAGCTGAGGATGCTGCATGTAATCGTACCCCAAAGAGTATCAATAAAGGCAAGCTTTGGTGTCCAATGGGAAATGGCGGCAAGATTAGTGAGGTTGTAGACTCCATAGATGACGAATCCGAGTGTTGCTCCTGAGAGGAGTGCTTTTTCGGTTGTAATCCCTGAAGTGTAAGTGAGGACTGCATAGGCGAGGAGGAGATACGTTGCTGTAGCGGCATAATAATTAGGGGCTTTAAGTGCTTTTCCCGATTGGGCATGATAGAATCCCTTCATGACTCCAAACCAGAGTGTATCGAGTATGATAATGAGTACAAATAAGATAAGCGCTTTGAGAAATACATTTTCCATGCTTTTTTTAGGAAAGAATTGTTTAAAAGTATTTAGAATCCGGGCATTTTATAAGGGCGCTTGGTCGTACGTGTTGCACCTGACGCATTATGAGTGAAGAGGGTGAGTGTGTATGGTGTTTCTGGTTATTTGACCACTTCACTCTTCCTGGGCTTTACTAAGCGGAGGGGATTTGGTATTGGTTCTGTTTCGTCACCACTTTCTCTAATACTAGTATGTTTTTTATACTCTCTTTTCCTTTAGGTTATATGAAAATTCGAAAACGTACGTTATTTTTCGGAGGGATAGGTTTATTAGTGATCTTTGGAATTATTTCCCTTATGGCTGGAACTACAACCGTTGTTGTTTTTGAAACAAATCAGGGTATAATCGAAATTACTCTTGCAGACGATATGCCTCTTACGACAGGTAATTTTGTAAAGTTAGTAAAACAAGGATTTTATGATGGAACGCGTTTTCATCGAGTAATTGAAGGATTTATGATTCAAGGAGGAGATCCACTTTCGAAAGACCTGAGTAAAGCTCGTCTTTGGGGAACAGGAGGATCAGCAAAAATTAAAGATGAATTTGGTTCTTTAAAGAATGTGCCAGGCACCATTGCAATGGCAAATGCAGGACCAAATACGGGAAGCAGTCAATTTTTTATTAATACCATGCATAATTCTTTCTTGAATGGAAAACACCCTGTTTTTGGTACGGTAACGAAAGGCATGGATGTGGTGGGAGTTATTTCTGGTACTGAAACGGATGCACAAGATCGTCCACTTAGTGATATGTTGATTGTGAAAGCATACGTGAAATAATTATACGGTGCAACCCTTTGTTAATCGAGTAAGTGTCTTGTTAATACTATATACTAAGAATCCAATGACAAAATAACTAATTTCTTTTCCTTGAAACGGCAACGCTGCGAATACTGTTCCTATACTTAGTGCTGCTGCAAGTCCAATACCACAATAAGCAGCACATCCTGGAGCAACGGTACCAAAGAAGAGCCCTATTTTTGCTAGGCCCGATACCTTTGCTGTTTTATTCACGTTGTAATTATAGTCTAAGAGGGTAAAGAGTACGCCCATAAGTGTACCAGTTATGAGTAAGGTGATGAGCGTGCTTGGAAGTATTATTGAAGAGAATCCTTTGATAAAAATGCCTAGATACATAAGTGTGTTGAGTAGAGATTCTTTCTGGGCTATTTCCCAGAGATTGCCCATGTTTGCAATGAGTGCATTAAGAATGTAAAACCCTCCGAGTGTGAGAACCAAGGTTGTGAGATGTTTTGGTTCTTTTATTACTTTTATTAATAAAGTAAGGTTATTCATTGAGTCCGAATGTTGAAGTGAATTGCGCGATTGATTGGTATTCAGTGAGATACTTGATTCCTTTTTCAGTAATGTGATAGGTACGACTGGTTGCAGTTTTTTGTTCTTTGATAAATTGCTTTTGCTTAAGTTCTGTTAGATATTCTTCCATCATCCCGTGTGAGAGATTAGATTTATAGAGTATGTGTGTTGGTTTGATACGTCCGCTTTTCATTTTGATGACTTCTAAGATGTCTTTAATGATTTCAAGTCTAGTTCTTTTTTTGTTTGCCATGTTTTTTGATTTGAATAAGGGCATACCAGAAGGTGGCATATGCTCCTAATTCGAAGATGTGACCAATGACGTATGCTTCATAATAGCGAGGGGAGAAGAGGAAGTCAATACTGCTTATGAGTAAGAGTGTGAATGCGATAATAAGTGTTTTAGTGCAAGGATTGTGCGTGTTTTTATAACAACCTACATAATGATAGAGAATATAGGTAATGAAAAAGAGTGCAACGACACGAGAGGTGGCAAATTTCTGAATGCTAATGGTCATGATGGTGAGTGCAAGACCGAGTAAGAGGTAATATACTCCTGGTTTTTTGATGTTTAATGTAGCATAGACTAAACTTACTAATCCTGCAATGAATAATCCGGTGTAGAGGTAAAGTCCTCCTTGGGCTATGTCTCGTAAACATCCAATACACATACCTTCAACTGCGTTTGCGACTGTGTTAAAAATAAATGAATTGACTCCTGCCCAAATAATATAGGAGAGGCTAATAAGTCCAAAGGCGACAGTGAGATGTTTGATTGTTTGTTCTTCTGAAATTTTGTATACTTTATAGGCTTGATAGGCGATGAGTGCAGCAATACAAGCATAGAGAATTTCCATCCCAATATCAAATCCGAAAAACCAAGTAGGTACTCTATAATACATCTCCATTCTTTTGGTACTCGTTAGAACTATTTAAAGCCCTCTGGAAGATACTTCCAGATTTTTTCTCTTGCTTTTTGTTTCCTAAGTGACTAATATACCGAATTTCTCTAGATCCTAACGAAAACACCAACATCCGGTGAGGAGGTGCTCAATGGATGTTACCCTTGTGGGGAGGCGCTGAAGCGCCTCCCTACGTACTATTAGCAATTTTCACAAATTCCAGTAACATTTAGTTGAAAATGATCCATCCTACCCTTTATGCTTTTAGGTATAAAATCTACTTTTTTAACATCAAAATGTTGCATCTTGCCGCATTTTTCACATATAAAATGGCAATGACTTTTTTTTTCTTTTGAATAAATCATTCTCCTATCACAACTGTACGTATGAATTTTTCCTTTATCTCTCAAATTCTTTAAAAAACGATATACAGTAGCTTTACCTATCTTTTTTTCCTTTACTTTTAAGAATAAATCGTCCCCATTAAATAAATTTTTCATACTTTCAATTTCTTTTTCAATTATATCCTTCTGACGCGTTTTTCTTGTTATCATTCCCATAGTACTTATTGAGAATATAAATCAATAAGGTTTTTAAATGTTTTTTTTTAGAAAATTTTATGAAAGCAACACTTGTCACTGGACCATATGGTTCAGGTAAAACAAACACTATAAGACAGATGATACCTGGACTTGTAAGAAGAGGAGAAAATGTGGGGGTATTTGTTGCCGAAAGTTCAGCATTAGTTGCTGATACTGTAAGATATGATTTACCAAGCGAAAATGTACGGGGCGCATCATTTGGATGCGTTTGCTGCCCCAGTGAAGCATTACTAAATCGTTCAATAACCGAAGCAATTAGCACTTCCAAATGGACTCATCTACTTATAGAACCTCCCGGAAATCTAGATACAACGATTGTCTTGAATGCGCTGTTGAAAGCTGATATTCCTCCAACTAACGTAATTGCCCTTGCCCCCTATCCCCATTATGCTTTAGAATCTGTGAATCCTCAATTTTTAAGGGCAATCGAGAGTTCAAGCATAATAGGGATAACAAAAGTTCCAGAGATGGCTAATATATTGCCTCAAGGATTAGTTGATCTTCTTTCTAGACATAATCCTGATGCTGAAGTTTTACGAATTCCTAAAGAGGGATTTTCTTATGATCAAGTAGAGAATAGTGGGAGATGGGTACAAAGAGCATTAGTGCAACCTTTAATGAATCTTTTTGGATTTGAAAATTTTCTTCCGAGTTCTCCTATGGGCAGTCATCATCAGCATTATCAAAAAATCTTGCAAGGTATTGATCCTCGTTTATCAGCTGATGAGGTTAGGGCTAATTTGGAGGCCATAGCAAGGTCTAATGCCTTTGTCAGAGGAAAAGGACAAGCCAATGCACAGGGATTAGAATTTGATATTGTTCATGGGGAATTAGATATTAAAGATATTAAAACGCGTGCAGGAGTATCAGGATATTTTATAGGTTTTGCAGAACCTCGAAAAGATTTACCTCAGACACTTTTAGAAAATTTTTCACCCAAAGCAGATAAATTAACTTATACCGTTCAAGAAGCTACCCCTCTCATTCGGAATCAATATTTTTTACATTTATTTGAACAATCTCGTACTATCGGTTATAAACATGGTGATCAAGTGCAAGCACATTTTGAACCAATAGACTCAGCATATCATTTGGCTGATGAAATATTTAGGAAAGATGGAGATTCAGTACCTATGCAAATGGTTCTTCCAACAAGGATTGCACTCAGACTCAGGGCATTAGAAGCATTAAATAAAAAGCGTCAGGCTAATGAACTCTCGGTTGGAGCAGAATTAGCTTCTTATGTGATACAACATCTTGCATTTGATAAAGGAAGAGACTTTCCTTCTTGGGTTGATGCTTCACAAAAATTAAGGATAGAATCTTTAGCCGTACCTACTTATTTTAAAATATTAACAAAATTTGATGACTCTAGCCTTAGATATTTTCCAGACTACGAAACTAAACAGGGGCCTTATTTTGCTGCGATGGCAAAAAGAGCTTTGCCTTTTGTGCAAAATAGAGATATGACTTTAGTTAAATCTGCAAGAGACCAGATGGTCAGTGTAAATGTGAATTATCCTGCAGTTTCCTCTGCATGGAGTCAATTACTATGAAAGGAATTGTAGTGATTACTGGAATTGGAACTCGAACTGCTAGAAAGAAATTTAAAAATTCTCAGAAAGATGCGACAATTACTACTGGAGATATTGAATATAAGATAAACGCCGCAGCTGCAGCAGCAATAGAACTCAATAGAAATGGATATTATGTGGTGATGTTAGATAAATGCGGACACTGCGGAGAAAGAATAAAACCTCATCTAAAAGAAAGTACCTACTCCGCTAAAAATATAGACTTATTAGATAAGCAACAAGTTGATGAGCTCGCAAAGTTTATTGAAGGATTAAAAGAAAAACTAAAATTAGATGTCCATTTAGTTCATTATGGTTCTGTTACTGCCACTAAAATGAAACTACCTAGAGATACAATTTTTTTAAGCCCTTGGGAGACCCCTGGTGAAGAAGTTGGAACAATAATGCAAGCAAATATCGCAGCATTCTATAATATCCTACAGTCCTTTAAAAAAATACTTCAAAATCAGCATAAAACTAAGATAATCATTATTTCTGCACTTGCGGCAATCAGAACGGGCCATCATTTTGGGCTTGATGCAATCCAAAAAGGAGCAGTACATTCAATGGCTAGGACTTTAGCACTTGACTTACACAAAGAAAACATATTTGTTACCGAGATTATGCCTGGAACAACTGATACTGGATACTATGATCTTGAACAAAATTTAAAAGAAAAAATTAACAGAGGAAAAACATTTGGATATGAGTGGGATGAGTCAACAGCTCCATTTCTTTCGGCAATGAGGGTTGGAGAAACTGTCAGATTTGTATTAGATACTGATGCGCACATTAGAGAAATCTCTCTTATCCCTTATGGGCAACATCCTCATTTAGGTGCATAGATCTTAACAGTACGTACTGACTAATCTCCTCTATTTTTTTGATTAATATATAGTGAATTGTTCTTTCTTGATCTGTTTTCTTTCAACATACGAATAAAAAGCAACCCTTGTTCTAACGCATCATCTATTGCCTTATGTGCTAATCTTCCCTTTTTGCCCTTATCAATTAACCATCTTTTGGGCATTTTACTTGTTCCAGATTCAGAATATGGTTTTTTTAATTGAGCCATGGAAAAAGATTTTATGTCTATACCTGCATGACCTAAGGGAATGTCCAAGAAATGATTTGTTGTATATCTCTTAACCAATTTTATAAGATACCACGAAACAAACATGAAGTCCCAAGTTGCTGGATAAGCCAAAAAGTGTATCTCTTTGTTATGTTTTTTCTTTAAATCCTCAAGCCAATTAGCATAATCATTCATCACTTTTTCAGGATTTTCAGGATTAGATGTCGCTTCGGCGTAGGCCTCTTTGTTTTTATCCCAAAAAGACATAGTTTGTGGATGTTCTTTGGAATTGGGTAATGTCTTTAATTTTCTATAAAATTGACCTAATATCACCCCATCATCTCCTATTGCAACAGAGCCTAAACTTAACATAGAATATTCTCCAGGAATTGGCCCATTTGCTTCAATATCTGTAGAAATGTAAATCTCTTTCATTTTATTTATTTTTATTCTTTAAAGAATATAAAATTTCCCTAATTAATAAACTTATATGCCACACGCCCGG
>VGKT01000005.1 GCA_016866955.1 Candidatus Pacearchaeota archaeon
GCAAGATCTCTTGCGTGGGGATCCAGTGGTTATCAACATCATTCGCTATGGGGATGTTTTAATCGATGTAGGGGGTTTTTTCAATCCTTTGAAAGCCTTACTTCAACAAGGAAAAATAAAATCAACTATTGAATCAGTGTATACAGCATTAAGTCGCGCCCCCACACATCTCGTGAGAAGTAAAGCATCAAAAATGGCTGCAATTGAAGGGACCTATTGGTGTATGGTTGATGCAGCACAAGCGGCACTTATCACTGTGGGTAAACTCCCTCCCAGTCCAGAACATATTCCAATGATGCTCAAAGAAACCTTTGTTGATCAAAATATGCTTAACATGAAAGCAGTAACGGCAATGCGTGATCTCTATACCTTACATAAAAGTATTGCAAATGCAGAAATAACGGAAATTGCAGGTAAAGATATTGATCAATGGCAAGAAACGGCAGATAAATTTCTTAGTGATATGACGGATATTATTGATAAAATTCTCGAACAAAATAAAAAGTGAATAACTTAAAGGCCAAGGATCACCAGTGCATCTAATGTATCAATAAATTACAAGAGCAATTCTAAAAAGTAAAAAAATTAAGCAACTGTTCGATACAAGAGTTCTCGAGCCTTCAAGTGATCATCAGTCGAACCCGCAATCATTGGAGCAAGACCTTGTGTGACATACCCTGCAATAGTGTGTACACCCTTATCCGCTTTCTGGAATGAGTCATATGCTTCTTTCGCTTGCTGAGCAAGTTTAGTAAGGACTTCTTTCTGAGCAGCAATAAAAGGGGCGTTATCTCGAACTCCATTAAGAACCGCCTTTTTCTTCAATTCATAAAGGGTTTGTAAATGATCGCTATGGTATCGGTGACCATTCTTACTACGTTCAGTAAGATAGTTCTGAGCAATAACCGTTGCAGCACCTTCATCAAGATCAATTTTTGTATTTTTCTTAAATGCTTCTTTTTCTTCTTTAGTCAATTCGCCTTTCCCAGCAAGCCCTTCAAAATAGGCTTTCTGCTCTTGAAGGCCCACATAATTTTGGAACCATACAGCATAGTCATCTGAAACATTTCGTTCAAGAAGAGGAGCTGTATCTTTTCCTGTTGCAAGTGCAACAAGCGTCTGTTCTTTTCCTTCTTTCACAATAGACTCTAAAGTTCCCTGCTCAAAAAGCATATTAGAAGCATCTTGAGAACGTTCACTTTGATACGTTTTAGCATAGGCAGATGCTTCAGAAAACGGCATTGCTTGAGGAGTAGGGAATTGTTGCATAAATGCATTCTTTTCAGCCGGAGTTGTTTGCTGACCAAGTTGATAGGTATAACCTGCTTGGAGAATAGCACCTTTAGCACCATCATGTACTACAGCACGAGGGTCTTTACTTGCAGTGTTAAAAAGATCATCGAGGCTCTTGACATCTTTGAGAGCTTGCACGAATTCCTTTTTCTTGCTTGGTTCTGGAGGTGTATTTGTCATATAATTTCTATAGTCTGCCCCTATTTAAACCTTTCTATATGTAGTATCTAATAAGTAGTAACATATTAGATAGATTTAAATAATACTCTCAAGAGAGAGAGAAAATGAAACCTTCACTCTCCCCTCAGCAATATAAGGCAATGCAAGAAGCAATTAGTACAGGAGAAAAAATACAAAGGACCTATCCCACGCTCCCCTTGGAATGGAAAGAGGGACGTACTTTTCTCGAACTCATTGAACAGTATCAATTAACTGGCGTGTATAAGAAAAGCGCGGCATTTCTCCAAAGAGCGTTGACGTATACTGTGCGAGGAAATCAAGACGCTGCGGGAGGCATCTGTTATCCTGGCGTGTACGCTCCAGAAGTATGTGATGAAATTGCACGACAGCACATGAGCGAACGAGGAACGAGGTGCTATATAACGAAAACCGGAATCTTCGGATTGGGAGAAACACAACAAAGAGCAATAAGAAAAAAAGGAGGCACACAGTCCTACAACCAAAGAAAAGGGATTCATAACTTAACATCTGAAGAAAAAAGGGTCTTTGCAACGCAACGAGGATATGCTGCACTAAGAGATAAATCTGGTCTTTTTGGCCATTCAAAAAGAGAACGAGCAGCATGGAGAAAGAAAGGACTCGCAGCGATACAAAATCGTTCCCCTAGGGAAAGACAGATAGCAGCAAGGAAGGGAATAGAAACACGAGGTCAGAAAGTCTGGAGCGATGCTGAAAAAGCCTACGTCACAGCACAAGCAGCAAAACCAAAGTATCAAATGGGTTCACGGGTAAATATAACCAGACTAGCTGAAGCAGTTAATAACAAATTCTATGCAGGAAAACCAATAAGAACAGCGTTCGCTATTGGGCGAGCATTAGCGAAACAGCGAGAAAATTCACGATTAGAAAAACTTGCTGTGCACGAAGAATAACATGCTACATAAAAAAGAGTACTCTGTACCCTTAACCTAACTTTTGAAATACAACTCTCGTCTTACCAGGCAATTTAGCACGTACTTGTCCCAAAGCATCACGAGCAACACGAGCAAGATCTTCGGTGGTAGTTGTAATCAAGAATAACACTTTTCCTGCAGCAACACGAGCAACACGTCCAATAATGATACCATAGGATTGAGTCATACCTGTACTAATACGGTCTGCTCCTGCACCTGCTGCAGTCTTATTTTCACGTAAAAAGTGATGAGGGAAAATCTTTACTGCCATATAATAATTGCCAGTTGCTTTTTCATCCATTGTTTTAGTTAATGCTTGACGAGCAGATTCAATAGCAGTGTCACGAATTTGAACTGCTTGTTCAGCAAACAAAGCAACTCCATAATGATGATTACCTAAGCGATGTTCTTTATAATTCCCTAAATGGAATTTAACGACTTTATGTGTCGGTACAGTCTTAATATAGGCCTTTCCTTTCTTACGAGAAATACGCGTATACGGGCGAGATTTCATCTTAGAATATGCTGAAGCCTTACGTATAGCCATTATGCACCTTCAACAGGGGTAGCCATTGCTTGACCTGGTAATCCTGATTCAAAAATAGCACGTACTAACCCTTTATTTCCATGTGCATCACTTACTTTTCCTTGAATAACTTTTCCAGCACTCGATTTCCAAGCAACCTTTGCGCCAACAGCTTTTTTTGCTTCAGCACGATTTTGGAAACCTAAGTCTAAGAGATAATGTTTTTCCTTAATGCGATGTCTACTTCTACGGAATTGAACCACAATGCCTTTCATATTCCGCATCAGCAAAACCCCTTTTTAAACCTTACAGCGCTTACCTGATGAGCAACTCTATCCCCTTTTATAGCGGCCCCGAATTGATAAGCGCTATACGCACAATACTGTCCTTGCTCACGATGAGTAAGGTCAGCGGGAGCGGTTCTTGGTATGCGTAATATAAATTAAACACCACACCAATGCAACCATTCAACTCCCTACACTAAATGATGCGCCTGTTTCTGCACATATTAAGAAGCGAACAGTTCTATAAAAAGAAAGCAGTATTAGAGTTCTAATTCGAAACTGCCCAATGCTTTTTGCAAGGTTGCAAACAAACTACCAGAAATCTTAGTGCTCAATTTTCCTTTATTATCGGCCAATGCTTTTTCAAATGCTTCTTTGGTACTTCCCACTATTTTTTCCCCTTTAATTTCTTGAATATTTTGTCCTTCAATAATAAAGTTTTGATTACCTAAAAGTACCAATTCGGCCTTACGTCCTTGATATGCAATCTGCATCATGCCTTTTTCAGCACTCACCAAGTCAGCGCGCTGAGCATATTCAGTAAGTGCGGCAATAAGTTCATATGCATCTTTCTTAAGCGTGTCAGCTTCTTTAGCGCTCAATTTACCTGCCAGAATTTTACGCCGAGCTTTAACCAATTCAGGCAACACCTTTCCAAATCTATTAGAAACTTTTCCTTTCTTAACCATCTGAACAGAAAATGCGCTCACGAGTTGTGCAGGAGATTTTTTCCCAAAGAATGTTTCAAGCAACTTGAACACTTGTTGATAGAGCTCTTCAGCACTTTTTTCCTGAGAACGTTGTTCCAATTGATTGCGGATTTTTTTCAAACGAACATTATACGCAAGACATTCTTTCAAAAAGAGATCAACTTCTGTTCCTGAAAATTCTTTCAATTTACCATATTCATATTGTTTAAACAAATGCACTGCTTTACCAACTAATTTCAAATCCTGAGCACTCATGACCTTCTCACGTTCTACCAAAACATGCTTAACTTCCTCAACCATTGTTTTCGGAACAGGGGGAGCTTCTCCCGCTAACATCATCATTGCTTGGGTTGGCGTTACAACCCCATAATAAATATCAACCATCGCATCCAATAATCGTCGCTTAATGAATTCTTTCGTCTGATCTCCTTGTTTTACATACATATCAATTGCTTCAGGACTCGGTTTAATTCTACCCATCTTAAGCAACAATTTCCAAGGAATAAACGTTCCACGATCATATAACGGAATTCCATCCCGAATAAACGTAAAAGCAACAGGTTCGGCATCCTTCACACGTTGCCAGAAATCAGTCAATAACCAAACTTGCACATTTAACGGGTTCTTAACTCCTGCCAGAGCAGTTGCTTCCTTAATGTAATCATGAATAATTCCTCGTAAACGTTCCAATAATTCAACACGATTCATACGTTTCACGTCAGTATCATCAATTACCACGAAACAATCAATATCTGAATCCTTGCCCGCCGTTCCTCGCACTAAACTTCCTCCAATCACATAACTTGCAATGTACTTGTCAAATTTACGCATAACCATCGTTTTATGAATACTAGCTAAACGCAACGCGCCTAAGAAACCGTTATCGGAAATCGGAAATCCTTGTGCAACTGCATCAAGCAAATCAAACTTGCTGTCCAACCCATAATTGAATATATCTACAGGTGTTTTGATATGCACCCAGATATGCTCTTTCGTCTGTTTTGCAAGAGCAATAATCTCCGGTTTTATTTTGGGAATATGTTTGAAATCTTCTTCGGGTATTAACATCATAACATGAAGCGGTTTACTTTCCACCACTTCTTTCGGCAATAATTCATCTTCTTCAATAAGTAGAGATGCCTGAGGAGGTAACAAGACAAGTGCAAGAGTGGATTTATATTTTTTTAAAACTTCTTTCTTAAAGACTTCTAATTTTCCTTTTAATGCTTCCAAATTAAGGCTTGGTGCAGGTGCCCCTCCCGAAGCATTCGGTAGACCAGGGACATTCGGCGCAAGCGGAGAAGCGGGCACATAAGAAGGAGTTCCCGGTTTCATTTTTCCCGATAATGACCCAGCCATACTTTAGGATACGTAAAATGCTATATAAAGGTATTTATGAGAAGAGAACAAAAGAAAGTTTTAGAAGGAAAACGCAAGCTCTCATGAGGTGAGAAACAGAGAAAATGCCCCTCTAGTAAAGGCAGATTTTCGTGTATTTGGAGCAATTGGCTTTCAAGATCTCTGGCTTATCTATCTCGAATAGAAACATAAAATCAGTGATTTTATATAATCTCTTTTCCTCGGAAATACATGGAAAAGGAGGATCAGAAAATAAAGCATGATTTTGCCCGGTTTGCATTCAGCACGCTCTCCGACCAAATCAAACAAGCAGATACCAAAGCATTTGGAGTGTTAAGCATCGTAGGCGTATTAACTGCAGGATTACTTGCACGCCTCAATGCGATTAAATCTGCTGTTGGCTTAAACTCAACATGGATTATCCTCTTCATTATTTCTGCTGTACTTATCATCTTCACCCTCAAAGCAGTGATTCGTGTCATCTTTCCGCGGCTCGCAAATAATCCGCTGCACGAACGAAGCATCCTGTACTTTAGAGATATCGTCGCGCAACCAAAACAACACTATGTCAACCTCGCCAGTAGGTATACAAACGAAAAGCTACTCGAAGGGCTGTATATAGACGTGTACAATCTTTCCATCATCGCAGATGCAAAATTTGCTTCGTTACGTAAAGCACTCATCCTCACGGTTCTTACCTTCGCCTGGACAATCACTATTATTCTCCTTTCCTATAGGTAACAGCAAGGTATTCTTTATATAATCCCCCTCGTTACAAGTAGCATGTCCTTCAAGCATTATCTTCTCGAATATGTATATGGGGGGATTGATGGGGCAATTACCACGTTCGCAGTCATAGCAGGTGCACAAGGAGCCCAGTTATCCACAGCTATTATCATTATATTAGGATGTGCAAATCTGATTGCAGATGGATTTTCAATGGCTACAGCAAGTTATCTTGCCACCAAATCTCAAACAGAATTACATAGACATCATCGAGATTGGAAGGAATATCAAAAACAAGGAAAACACCCCCTAAAAACAGGACTTGCAACATTTTGTGCATTTGTGGGGGTGGGCAGTATTCCTTTACTTTCATTTCTTCTCACTTTTGTTATCCCTTATTCTAAAACAACCCAATTTACTTCTGCATTTATCTTAACAGGTGTTGCACTTTTCTGCATAGGATTTGTAAAGGGAATAATTGTCAAAAAGCACCCTTTACGCGCTGCAGGAGAAACGCTTCTTATCGGAGGTATTGCAGCTGGACTCGCATATGGAATCGGGGCATATATGCAAACGATCGTCTGATCTAGAGGAAACAGACCCGAACCTTCTCTGTGAGGCTTGCGGTCATGAACTTGAACCCCTCAAATGTAAGCTCATGTGTAAAAAATGTGGCTATTTTCGAAGCTGTTCAGATCTTTTCTAACATTTATATACTCTCCAATGTTCTATCTAAAATGCCTCCACGAGACACACAAAAAAGAGTCTGGCGTTTACCGATTGTATTTCTCATCGGATATCACCTCCTTCTTGCAATAACCCTTCCCTGGTATCTCTCAACACGTACTCCCTCACTCACACTCCTGCTTCTTTCTCTCGCCCTTACCTCACTCGTCATGCTTTCAGTTACCCTTGGAGCACATAGGTTATACGCACATAAATCATTTGAACTCAGTAAACGATGGATACACTACCCGTTAGTCTGGTTCAACACACTTGGTGCACAAGGAAGCATTATTGAATGGGCTTCAGACCATCGTCATCATCATAAATCGGTAGACACTGATGAAGATCCTTATAGTATAAAAGATGGATTTTGGCATGCACATTTTCTCTGGCTATTTAAAAAAAGAAGGGGAACTGATTTACGTATAACAAAAGATTTATACGCTGATCCTTTATTGAGATGGCAGTTTAAACGTTATGATCTCTTTTTCTTTTTCACTACAGTACTCACAACAGGGATACTTGCCTGGATAACCAAGGATCTTTTCGGAGCAATCGTCTTTGGATTTCTGGGACGCATTTTCATCGCCCATAATTGTACTTTTTTCATCAACTCAGCAGCGCATTATTGGGGAGAAAAAACATTTTCAAAAGAACATTCAGCAGTCAATAATTGGTTCCTTGCCTGGATAACGTTCGGAGAAGGATATCATAATTATCACCATGCCTTCCCTAACGATTACCGTAATGGAATGCGCTGGTGGCAATATGACCCCACAAAATGGGCAATCTGGATGCTTGCCAAATTAAAACTAGCAAAAGACCTCAAAATAGTTTCAGAAGCTGAAATACAAGATCGTATACAAAGAGAACAAAATAATCTTTCAATCGTAAACCATAAATACTAAGCACCTTTTCAAATAGCGTGAATTATAGGGAATTTTGGGGAGATATGAGGGAATTATATAATCCAGAAGGGACACTCCCAGAAAAAGTGTTGTTTTATCCTTGTGTATTGATTGTATTTGTGAGTTCCTCCTTTATCGACTTATTTAATACTTCCCCTAGAACAAAAGAAGAGATCGCTCCCTCTCTTCTTGAAAGAGAAACTCTTACCTAAAGAATTATTTCTTTTCTTTTCGCTCTTTATTTTGCTTACGCACCCATTTTGCTCGGCGCTTGCGTGCGATACGCGTTGATTTTCGCATAATGGGCCTAACCAGAATCGAACTGGTGCATGGTCGGTGTAAACGACCCGGTCTAACCACTAGCCTATAGGCCCCTATACTCGTTTAGAACAAATGCTTTTTAAACGTTGAGCTAAACGAAGAATCATGAACGACTATGCATTACGCGTAGAATCTTTTGAATATCTCTTCAGAGATCGCCTTGCTCTTTGTGTACGAGGGCTTGCAAACGTTACCGATGAAGAAACAGCTATTCTAAATCTGCTCTTTTTACAACAAATAAAAAGAGATCTAGAAAGAAATAAGGATGGGTTTATGGTTCGTTATTATCTTCATGCACTTCAACAAGAACATTTTCCTCATCACTCATTACGTCCTACATTCAGGCGTGCAGAACGCCTTATACGTGCGCGAGATAACGCCATAGGTATCCTTGCTGCAAACAGTGCACTTGCAGAATTAGAACAGACCGCTTTAGAACAAAAAATCCCTTCAACATATTTGGCAACAATGGATATGCGCGAGTTTGAAGAAATAGATACCCTGGAGAAACCAGAACAATATGCACTCAGAGATGGATTGTTATTAGATCAATTTGGTATCCGCATCTGGTAAAGAAGAGGCTAACATCGTTGTTGATAACATTTCTCAAGAGCTTTCAACACGGAAGGTAATTCAGTAATTCTGTCATCTGCACCAAAATGTCCTTTACCATCATCGAGCATCAATTCCCCTCCAAGTTCTGCCTGCAACTCAAGCACTTTTCCAAACGGTATGGCAGGATCTTTCCGTCCTCCAATCACGATTGTTTTCATCACTCGTTGCTTAATTTCTCCAAATGGAAAAGGCTGAGCAGTAAAGGAGTTAATCTCAGGAGCGTCAGATAAGGAAGAACAAAAACCCGCAACCAACACAATTCCTCCAATACGTGCATCACTAGGCAAGGTTGCAAGATAGCGCAAAATCGCCGGGCATCCTAGACTATGTCCTACAAAGTACGTATGCTTATCAGGATCAGGTATGGTTTCCTTCAAAACAGTCATCCACTCATCAATAGTGGGATGTTCCCCACCAGGAAATTGAGGCGCAATCCATTTCCATCCTTTCTTCTCAAGTTGTTCTTTGAGCCAAGGCTTCCAAGCGTCATCAGGTACCCCATCCCACCCATGCACGAGTACAACACGTTTCATAAAAACCTAAAGAAAAAGGGATTTAATAAAGATACTAGTCTATCGTAATTCCAATCCTAAGCGATGTGCTTCTAATCGTAACGAAGGAACACATTTCTTCTTCGTAAACGCACAAATTACACAACAAGCAGAAGGAGGAGTATTTGTTCGATTCGCACATCCATCACAATCAAAATAACCTGGACTTGCATCAGGAGGTACTTTTCGTTTACATATTTTCCCACATACTTGACAGATAATAGAGGCAAGAAGGGGGACACGCAATCTCTTTTTTCTTCCCATTGAATGCGGCCATCGAGAATCGAACTCGACTCTGCTCGTTGGCAACGAGCCGTTCTAACCGATGAACTATGGCCGCGTACTATTCAGTCAATTATTGATTTTATAAAGATAAGTATTAGTAAGAAATAGACCTTGGGCCATATCCAGAGGATACAGGAGAAAAAGAAGCATACGCAGGCTGAGGAACTTTTGAACCATAAATGCAAGAAGAATCAACTCCTCCACTCACCTGCTTAAATTCTCTAATCTTGACACAATTTTCAGCTTCGCACATAGTTACCACTCATCATCCCCATCAAGATGGGGCTTTTTAGATTCAGATTCTTCATCATCATCAAAGAATGCTTCGTCCTCATCCATGTCGAAGTCATCTTCATCAGTAGTTGGTTTTTTCTTTACAGCCATAGTAATACGCTATCACCTCCACCTCCCGCTTGAAAAAATGCTATATAAAGCTTACGTTCTCGCTATTCTTCAAAAACAGAAACATTTTGTCCTCAGTTATATAAACACCAAAATATACCCTCTCTCATACCAAAAAGAGCCCTCATTATGATGCCCTCGTCGCTTCTATCTTCTGAAAAAAGAACAATTCTACTAAGTATGTTCGGAATACTGCTCATAATAGGTATACAAACAGCAATCTGGGGAGAACGGGGCTTTTTCTATGACGAAGCCTGGGTTGCAAATTCCATACACGAACCAACAATCAAGGAAATGCTCTTTTATGAAAAAGTCGCACAAAATACCCCTGTGGGACTCTTAGTGTTGATGCGTGGATTAGTTGCATTACTCGGAAATCATGAATGGGTTTTTCGCCTTCCCGCCCTTATAGCAACACTACTTTCTATCCCTTTACTCATACTCCTCTCTAAGACTCTTTCCCTCTCTCCAACCACACAAAAGTATACTCTTCTTCTTTTCATAACACACCCTCTCATACTTCAGTATAGTCAAGAAGCAAAACAATATCCCTTAGATATATGCACTATCTTAGGCATATATTATTTCTACCTCCTTTCTCTCAAAAGACCTTCACACACCCATACGCTTCTGTTCATAAGTGTAAGCACCTTTAGTTTTCTCTTTTCATATGTCACTCCTTTCGCCTTGGGAGGAATTGCTTTCAACGAAGCACGAAAATGGTTCTCCACCCGAAAAATACCTCGAGAAAAGGGCATACAACTCGGGGGTATCGCACTTATTCTAGGCATATGTTACCTTTTCTTCTATCGCCCCAATCATACACCTCATTTACATAAACTTTGGATACTCAATGGTGCTTTCCCAACGTATGCAACATGGTACGAACCTCTTTTCTTTTTCATCATCAGTTTTTACAAACTGTTTAGTGCATTTTCATCCTCTGTTCTTGCTCCCCTCACCATACTACTCGCAGCAATCGGAGGATATAGCTATCTAAAAGCAAAAAAACAAGAATTGCTCTGTTATCTAGGAGGTATCTTTGGAACATTGATCTTCTTAGTCCTCGCAGGAGCCTATCCCTGGGCACAAAATGTCACCACCATTCGCATACAATTATTTCTCCTTCCGTTACTCATACTCTTCGTTGCGGAAGGACTCATGAGAATCGAACAAAAAATCACGCACAAAAGACTATACACACTTCTTATTGTAATCGGACTCTGCACAAGTCTCTTTTTTTCAATTACAGTTCCCACCTATGGACGCACCAATGATATCAGCTACATCGCCAAAGAATATATTCAACAATACGCAGGAGAACCGACCCTCATAGCAAATGCGCTCCAACCAGAATTTGAATATTATGTGTCCGATCCTAAACGCCATCCCAACGTCACAATACTTCCCAGCAGATATGCTTCAATATACACTTCATTCATAGATACCTATATCGCAACGCACCGAAATCATTCATTCTGGTTTCTTCCCAGTCCAGCAACCACAGAACCACGCACCCATATACAAAAGTTCAAAGCAAACTGCACCATCAAATATAAATATCGCCATCTTACAAGTGAACTCTATAAAATACGTTGTTAAAAACTCCCCCCACCCAGAATCGAACTGGGGTAACTCGGGTTCTGTCATATTGTTCTCATGAACAATCGCTGATCACGCTTCATCGTGCTTCCCAAAGGGAAACTCCGCGCTAGTCTTAGTGACTACAGCCAAGTGCTCTACCATTGAGCTATGAGGGGACTGTGTAAAGAAAGAAGTACCGCGCCCCAATAAGGGAAGATGAAGCCTTAAGGAACCGTTGGTTTCTTACGCTCGCGCTGTACCGCATTCACTACATGTGTTCTCATAATCATGACTTTATAAATCTTGAGCTACTAGTTATCATCGATAAAAAGGAGATCTATTCACTTTGCATCGTATCAGCAAGGAAAAACGCGCGATTAGACATCACTTCATGCGTCTTACCTTTATGTTCAAAGACCGTTGTTGCAGCAGGTAATTCAAATCGGCCCATTGGTTTTATATCAGAGTACATAATATAGGAAAAGACTCGCTCTTCACCTGCTTGTAATGCTCCCACATCCCAGAATATACGACGAGTAGCAGATTCAAGGCGATCAGGACGCAATCCAAATTGTTCATATAACTTAGCCATACCAGGCAAGCGATCAATTACTTGTACGCTATCCACATGATGCTTTGCACGAACAACCAAACGCACCTTAAGTGCAAATTGTCCCCCTTTGGTCTTTACGTAAGAAACTTGCTTACGAACCACAACCGCAGTAGACGTATAGATATGCACCAAGAAACTAATGACTATCACCAATAAGAGAATAAGAAGAGGCAAGGTATAATTCGTAGTTACGGTTACAGACCAAGATTCTCCGGGCTGTAATTGCTCATTCCAAATATAAGAAAGAGATAACCCTGAACGCTTCACTTCAGCAGGAGCAGGGGAAGCAGAAGTAAATAAGCGAGAAATAATATCTTTCTGAATAGTAATGCTATCTGCCACAACAACATTCCCTGCATTTATTTTTTCAACAGTTTTTTGTCGAATCACAAATCCTTCAGAAGTTTCACTCACTGAAGTTCCTTGTTGTTCCAAATAATGTAATGTTCCTTCAATAACTCCCTTTCCTCCTTGTGGTTGAGCAACCTCAACTTCCACGATATATGCTCCTGCAGCAAGTTTACTTCGTTTTTCACTATCGATAGCAATCGTAACGTTAGCTGTACCGAACGGACTAAGCGAAACAGATTTCTGCTCAGTAAAGAAAGGAGTTGAAAAAGTCAGAGTAAGATTTTCAAGACGAGCATTTTGATTATTTTTGAGAATAAAAGTGAGAGAAGTATCAAGATATCGCATATTTACTGGATACACTTCAAGAGTGTCTTGCAATGAAGCAACACGTAATTGTAAGATGTCACTTTGAATGCCTGAAAGTCTACTAGTCAGGAAATATTCGAAGGAGAAAATACCCTCTCGTTTACGAATATCTCTATTTGTGAAAGCTAATACATCAACTTTTTGCGAACCATCTTCCACATCAAAACTTCCCCGAGGACTAAACGTGACACCAACTAAGGAATATAATTCTAACGTATCCTCTCCTCCCGCATTAATGGTAAACGAATAACGTGCAGGGTTATCTAATTCAGCAACAACAACCGAGCCTTCATCAACAACTGAAAGAGATACTGCTCCCGCAACTAACGGCACAAGCAATAATAGAAAGACAAACATCACGCTCTTGAACATGTTTCTAAGATTAAGAAGAGATATTTAAAGATTTGTGTAGAAAAACATTTATCGTCGACCAGTACTGTCAAAAAAAACTTTTAATTTTTCTTTAAAATTCTCAACCTCATTTTTTGTCATAGACTCCATAGCATCTATTCGTCCAGGGATAATATACTTAGAATATAGCTCGCGCATAAAAGTATACGTGGGAGTTTCATTCCATTTTGAGGTTGGGTCTTGCACTAATGCCCCTTTGATATCAATACTTGCACGCCCTTTGTTGGATCTCTTTTTCTTGCCTTCATATTCAACTTCAACATCAGCAAGCCCAGAGATATTAAATTTAACTGAGATTTCTACTTTAAAATAGTCACCTACACTCTTAACGCATTTCCACTCCACAACAACATCTTTTGTCCCAGAAGCATGCTTTTCACTATACTTTTCTTCAGTTACCCCATATCCTTCTTCTTTGAGCAAGGTATAAGCATACGAATACAAATCATCAAAACTAAATAAACCAGAATGTTCTAATTTTTCCTTAATCAACAAATCTTTTTCAGCCATTCTCTTACTCCAAGTTGCTTCCGCTATTTAAAGGTTCTCTCGTCGCCAAAACAGCCCGATTATTCCGTAAGGATAATTCAGGTTCGGCAGTAAATACCGTAAACGTGACAGAAGATATTTCAGAAACACGAATATTATCAACTGAAAAAATCTTACGTTTTCCAATACCGATTTCACCAATACTAAATTCTCGCTTGTTATCTCCTTCAACAACTAAAGTCACATTAGTAATGTCTCCTAATCCTTGATTTGCAACAGTCACCGCGAAACTCATATATCCTTTCGCAAGAGTCACATTTGCATCCCGTAACACCAAATCCCCATAGGGAGGAAAAGAATACAAACGAGTTAATTCTTTACTAATTGCATCATCTAATGTTTGTTTACAATCAGTAACGGGGAACATAATACTTCGAGGATCAGCAGTATGATCAAATCCTAATGCATGCAAAATTTCATGTAACGCTACGTGAGGAGTATCGCAAGTTTCTTCACGATAGAGCGAAACATTAGCTGATTGAATAATGTAAAATGAACTTGCATTAATAGTTTTAGTGGGTCCTCCTTCACCTGCAACAAAATGACTTGCTTCTTCACCAGGCACCTCAAGGTCTTGACAGGAAATAAAGAAAACAGGGGTTCCTTCTGTTGTAAAACGCAAGGGAGTAGCTCGTTCAAGCATACGAAACGCTTCCAAAACAACCGCTTGTTTATTCTCTGAACATACTTGTGCAAAGGAATAGGTAATTCTTGGAGAAACAAATCGCATATTAGCATAAAATTGTCCAGTATTGAAAGGCAATCCTTCTGAAATATTTTGCACAAAGGCAGCTTGAGCTTGCTGTTGTTCTACTAAAGGAACCGCTTGCAATAACAAAAATACCCCAAAGCCCGCAAGAACCACCAATCCCACAAGTGCAGCAGAAAAGAAGACCTCATTTCCCATAGGACAAGAAAGAGAAAGACCATTTTATATACTTGTCTCCCTCGTTCAAAGTATGACTTTCACCTTCCTTGATCATGATGCAGACATAAAGATTCGCATTACCAGTCCAAGTGAGGGAGGCATTTATGAAGAGATAATTAAAGCACTCGCTACATACAGCGCAGATATGCCTATTAAAGCAGTAAAAGGCAAAACCATAACGGTAAAAGGAGATGATCGTAAAGCGCTTCTCTATGCATTTATAGAAGAGCTCCTCTTTCTTATCGACACACAACAGTTTATTGCAAGCAAAGGAACTGTCACTATAAGGGGAAATAATCTCCAAGCAGAACTCTACGGAGACAATACAAAAAACTACGCTCTTGAAGCTATCAAAGCACCAACCTTTGCCGAAATGCAGTTTGAAAAGACAAAGCAAGGTTGGGAAGCAATTATAGTGATAGATGTCTAACATCGGCATGTTTAAATAAGCATACTTTGCCGCATCAATATGCGCCTTATCTTTCATGGAGTACGTGGATCCTACCCACAACCAGATGCACGGATGATACAATATGGGGGAAGAACAACTTGTCTTCAGATTACTAGTGCAGAAGGAAAGCACTATTTAGTTGATGCAGGCAACGGTATTATTCCTGCAGGAAAAAAAATGTACGAAATTGAAGGAAAGACAGGAAAAGTATCGCTTCTCTTTACGCATCTCCATCGCGACCATTTAGAGGGATTTCCCTTCTTTCGACTCGCATATGAAAAAGGATGGTACATTCATCTCTATGGGGGACATACCGCGCTGCTTGAAGAACTAGATAAATTACCTCAAGCAACAGGAAAAATTATACAGAAAGGGAAGACAAGGAGCAATGCAGAGGATTTGCGTCAAGCCTTAAGAACATTGCAAGATACAAACAGAGGATTTTTTCCAATTCCACTAGCAGGTATGCAAGCGCGACTCTATTTTCATGCAGTTGCAGAGGGCATACCTTTAGAAAATGAGGAAGAAATGCATATCACTCCCCACTATCATACTTTGCACCCACAGAATATGTGGGCATACGCTTTTGAAGAACATGGCAGAAAACTCTTCTTCACTGGTGACATCGAAACAACAGGTAGTTTAAAAAAAAGAGAAAACAATCGGTTAGTACGAGCAATGATGCATGTACACACACTTGTAGCAGACGGACAATATACTCCTGAAGAATATGAAACCAGGCAGGGATGGGGACATTCCACATATGAGGGGATACTTACGCTTGCTGATCGGGCAGGAGTACAAAATGTCATCTTAACTCATCACGACCCTGACCATACGGATGCTGTCTTAGATGGAATAGAAATTCGTGCCAAGCGCTATGCACGAGAGACACTCAAATCACGGATGAACGTCTCCCTTGCACGAGAAACAATGTATCGCGAAATTTAATATGAGTAGTAATTCCTTAGTTTTACATTTTTGCGGTATCTTGGACACTTCTCACAACTACGTGAATATCTTTCAGTACGTGAAGGTAAAACATGCCAGAAGAGGTACCGTTTACAGCTCATGAATCAATTCCTATAACTCCCTTCCGCCGAGCGTTTATAAAGCTTCATCCCCTTTTTCTTATATGAATCTTAAAGAAAACAAAAAAAATATCTGGGAACTCGAGCAAAAAGGAACTATGCATGTTCCTGGAAGAATCGTTGCTTCCCAAAAGCTCCTCAATGGGATAACCAAAGATGGTAAAACGCTCCAACAACTTACCAATATGGCAAGCCTTCCAGGTATCCTCAATCCTGCGTGTGTTATGCCCGATGCCCACCAAGGCTATGGCTTCCCCATCGGTGGAGTTGCTGCATTTGATCTTCAAGAAGGAATCATTTCTCCCGGAGGAGTCGGATACGATATTAATTGTGGGGTGCGACTTCTCAGAACAGGCATCAAAGCGAAGGAATTTCTTAAAAAACGCGAGCATATACTCCTTGATCTCCAAAAAGCGATTCCCACAGGCGTAAAAACTTCCACTTTCAAACTTTCATTAGTACACCTTACCGCCATCTTGACAACCGGACTCTCCTGGGCAGTGAAACAAGGATATGCCACCAAAGCAGATCAAGCGTGTTGTGAAGACCAAGGAAGTCTGGAGGGAAACTCTCAAGCAGTCAGTCAACGAGCAAAAGAACGGGGATTGCAACAACTAGGAACGCTGGGATCAGGAAATCATTTTCTTGAATGCCAATTTGTTGAAACGATATATAACGAAAAAAAGGCAAAAATATTTGACCTTGCAGAGCAAGAACTTGTTATTATGATACACTGTGGAAGCAGAGGACTAGGTCATCAAGTTGCAAGCGACTATATTATAAAAATGGAAAAAGAATACGGTTTCAAACATCTTCCAGATAGAGAATTAGCCTATGCTCC
The DNA here is from genome assembly GCA_016866955.1 of Candidatus Pacearchaeota archaeon. Lineage (GTDB taxonomy): Archaea > Nanobdellota > Nanobdellia > Pacearchaeales > GW2011-AR1 > SICV01. Next base: position 17,025 of record VGKT01000005.1, read on the forward strand.
TCTCAACAGCAAACTCGGAAAAGAATATCGTGGGGCAATGAACGCTGCAGCAAACTTTGCATTTGTCAATCGACAGATGATAACATATGCAATCAGAACAGTTTTTAGCAAATATTTCCCAGCAAATGAAATCACAGTTATTTATGATATTGCACATAATATTGCAAAATGGGAAAAACATGAAATAGCTGGGAAAATCTGTGAAGTCTGCGTACACAGAAAGGGCGCAACGCGTTCATTTGGCCCGGGACGAATAGAACTTCCTGCAAAATATAATAAGATCGGATGTCCTATCTTTCTCCCGGGGAGCATGGGTACCTATTCGTATGTCTTGCATGGAACAAAAGAAGCCGAACAGCTCACGTTCGGTTCAACTGCGCACGGTGCAGGAAGAGCGCTCAGTCGAACCTTCGCCAGTAGCAATCTCCAACCTGAAACAATCAAAGCTCAGCTCGCTGAATCAAACGTAACACTCAAGGGGGCAAGTGCAAAGGGAATGTTAGAAGAAGCCCCACAAGCCTATAAAGATGTTAACGAAGTCGCTAAAGTAAGCGACGAGGCAGGCATTGGTACACTTATCGCCAGATTAAAACCTCTCGCCGTCTTAAAAGGATAATCGACCCATATATTTAAAAGGGCCACTAAATCTTTTCACAAACTATGGCAAATTACCACAGTGTACTCAATGAAGAACTCTGCCGTGCACTTCATGTTATGAATGGTACTCCAAAAGCTGCAATGATGCTGATAGTAGGGTCCTCAGAAAAGCTATCAGGATCAGAAATATACGATACCTTACTATGTATCACTGAATCAAAAAAAGGAATTCCCCACAAAGCAGCATTTAGAAGCTATGGACTAGAGACCTTAGTGCCCTATGGATTTGCAATATCTCATAGAGAGCGCTATAATCTGCGGACGGATATCACCTATTTTAACCCCACTAAAAGAGGAAGAACGCTAGGATTTGGAGCAGCGGCCCTTGCACTTGATTTTGAAGCGCAAACAGGCCTCTCATTAGGAAAAGTACTTGGTGCTTCTGCAAGCAGAGAAGAACGAAAAGGTCCTGAAACGAGAGTACGGATACTCACATATCTTGCAACTGTCCCAAAAGCACATTTAAAAGAGATAGCTCAAGCAGCAGAAATCGACCCAGCTATTTTCAATAGACATAAAAAAGTATTAAATGCAGCAGGGATCATCACATGTAAGCAGCAAGGAAGATATGTTGAGGCATCTTTAACTGAACAAGGAAAAAAAGTAGTTGAAGAATGTATCTATCCTTTACTCGGTGCAACGTATTCATCAACTGATTTAGAAAGACTTATTGAAACAGGACATGCACTACAAGACGTAATCATAGGAAAAACTCTGTTACGAGACGCATTCGCTAGTCATTCACTTAAACAGCCGCGAAATAAATAAATGGGGAGATAATCCATAAAGCATGCACTGCATGAAATACACTGTGAAAAAAAATTTTTAATGAATATAACTGGGGGGATTTCGGTGTACCGAGGGTTGAACAGGAGGAGAAAGGGCTTCTTTCACAGAATGAGAGGAAGTAGAAGGCGTATGCACGATTTTTTGCAAGATAATTTTTCCTTCATGTTCAAGAATATGCAATACATCGCCTTCCATAATATCAAGGCGTTCACGCAAATGTAACGGCATCACAATCTGTCCCCGACTACTCATACGTGTCACCCAGGTCCCCTTTTTAGGCATATTTTAGTAAGATTATCTTACTATATAAGCCTTACGGCAAGAATATCCTAACAATACCCTAAAAACCCCGGTAATTCCTGAGATATCCAATCATAGCAAGCCTACTATATAAGCATTACCCCTCATTTTTCACGAGGGCAAAAGTTCAAAAACGTCAGCACCATCATCAAAAGAAGAGGTATGAAGACTTTTTTGTTGTTGTTCTTCGTCTACTCCTCTCACTCCCCCCATGTCCATCACAACTGACCTCCCCATACCAACATTCAAAGAAAATATTCGTTCATATTTTGGACTCGTAAAAACAAGAAAAGGTTCCTGGTTAACAATTGCATTCCTTACCCTCATAATTCAAGCATTTCTGATTGCTGATAAATTATTGTTTAAAGAAGTAGTAGATAAGAGTGCGCTCTATGCAGGAGGAGACATAACTACTCAGATACTCGCTCAAACATTTATACTAATTGCTTGGATATTCCTCGGAGTTGCGGGAACACGCATGATCCTTAACCTCATCATTCAACGCATGAAACAACATTTAGAAGCAGGACTCATACAAAAACTCAAAGAAGAATACACCGCCCACATTTTACAATTATCTCACAATTTCCACGTTTCACATAAAACGGGTTCTTTAATAACACGATTAAGTAGAGGGGAATCAGCTCTTGAAGATATCAACGGTTTCTTTGTAGACACACTCCTACCAAATATATTCAGATTATTCGTAACAGGCGCCGCTTTGTGGTATTTTGATAAATCTTCCATTATTATCATACTGCTCACATTTGGAGGATTCGTAGGATATTCACTCTATATTCAAACAAAGCAAATACAAGCATCCGCATTCTATAATGAAGCAGAAGACAGTGAAAAGGGATATACTGCCGAAGCAATAACCAATATTGATTCCGTTAAATATTATGGAAAAGAAATATTCGTGCTAACAAAAATGAGAAATTATTTCATAGAAACAAAAAAAAGATTACTTGCCTATTGGAAATATCATCTTCTCGCAACAGGAATACAACATCTGTTTCTCATTGGAGGAACCGTGGCCATATTATATTTCCCCCTTATCAAAGTACTCGCGGGAGAAATGACCATTGGTACCGTAGTATTCATTTATTCGACTTATCTTGGTCTTCATAGCGATGCAGTTTCATTTGCTCGTCAACTTCGTATGTTCACCAGACGAGTATCTGATTTCGGTTCCCTCACTCGTTATAAAAAAGTGCAGAATGAAATCAAAGACATCCCCAACGCACCAGAACTAGCAGTCAAAGAAGGAAGCATCTCGTTCTCAAACATCACCTTCTCCTATAACAAACGCCCTATTTTCAAGAACTTCTCGTTAGACATAAAACCAAATGAGAAAGTTGCGTTAGTTGGGCATTCAGGTTCAGGTAAATCAACGCTCATCAAACTTCTTTATCGCCTTTATGATGTCGAACAAGGACGTATTCTTATTGACGGAAACGATAGCAGAACAGTTAAACAAGAATCTCTCCGTTCTGAACTTGCTATCGTCCCACAAGAAGCAGTATTATTTGACGATACCATCTATAACAACATTCTCTTCTCAAACCCTTCTGCAAGCAGAAAAGAAGTCCTCTACGCAATCAAATATGCTCAATTAGACAAAATTATTGCAACATTTCCAAATAAAGAACAAACGATTGTAGGCCAGCGAGGAGTAAAGCTCTCTGGGGGAGAAAAGCAACGTGTCTCCATTGCAAGAGCATTGTTAGCAAATAAACGTATTTTGGTATTAGATGAAGCAACGTCTGCCCTAGATTCACAAACCGAACATGATATTCAAACAGATCTCAAAAAGCTGTTAGAAGGACGAACAGCAATCATCATTGCTCATCGTCTTTCCACCATTATGCATGCAGATAAAATCATCGTACTTGATAAAGGGAAGATTGTTCAGCAAGGCACCCATCGGCAACTTATCACCAAACCTGGCCTCTACCGTCAACTCTGGAATCTCCAAAAGGGCGGCTATATTGGAGAATAAGTATCACAATCGCATAGTATCAATTAATCGTTGTGCTTCAGCAGCTTCCTCATACGCTTCATTATAAATATGGTTGACTAATGCACAATGTGCTGCTTGAAATTCTTTAACATGCCCGGGGCGACAAGAGGGGGCGACAAAAGCGCTACCTAATTCGCATAATGATTCTTCTAAATGAGTTCCTTTCCCGAATGCTTTTAATTCTTCTTGTAGCAACATACGTTCAGCAGAAAAGTTAGATGAAGAAGTTTCAATTAAAGGATATAAAAATCGATTAAATAAGTAAGGAATGAATGGAGTTTCTTCAGGTAAATCACTACAAGAAGTAACTGCAAAAGTATGGGGTATCTTCTGAATCTCTAATTCCAGTCTTCCTGTGCGCGTTAAAGTTTCAGCAAGTTCAGTTTGATACAGGGTAGCTGCAGCATGTATTGCTTGGTGTAATCCTAGCGGATTATGAAAAGAACCAACGTATATTACATCTTCATGAGGGGTAATTGGCAATACCTCTTCAGTTTGGCAGGGAAGCTCAACCATATAAGAAGGAAGGAAAGGTATTGATCGAAGCCCTCTTTGCTCTGCAAAAGCATGCAGTTTTTTAACGGAAGAAGCATGAGCTAGCTTAAACGAGTCACCAGAAACTCCTGCTTTTTGTATCGCATCTGCAGAATGAAGCGTGTGTAACAATCCTTGTGTCTCTCGATTAGCCAAAACAAGAAAGGAAGGCAGTTCCCAGTAAGAGCGATCGGCAAGTGCTCGACTAGCATTATCAAACAATGAACCATAAATAATCGCTCGTCCTTTCGTATTTAGTGCAGTCCCTTGAATCCATTTATACATAGTAAAAGAATTCCTGCACTATTTTTAAGCTCATCGGTATCTTTTTAAATCTTTTTTAAATAAGTTATGAAATGCCTAAAATAGAAAACCAAAAAATTCAAGAACGCTATGTGATAGATACCTGCGCATTGTTTCCTTTAGGAACCTCTAAAAGAACAACCGAATGGGACGAAGAGAGTTTTAGAGCGGGACTCGCCTGTTTAAGAGACGTACAAGAAGGCTTTATGAATAATATGTTCTATTGCATTCCGCAAATGCTTGAAGAACTTGATGCTATGACTTCTCTTCTACAAATAAGAGCAGATAGCTTAAGACCAAATGAGGATACAAATACATTTCTTACTTTGTTACGTAGAATACGAATTCGTTGTCAAACAGGAATATATGAATGGCAACAAGAAAAAGGTGAACGTGCAACACTCGGCAAATGGATCCACCACTGGACAAAAAATCATCGCCCATATTTAGACAAAGGGAAACGGGGAGGGTGGATTCAAACTGATCGCCATCTGATGACATCAACGATATTGCTTGGATTAGAAGCTCCAGCAACGCTAGTCACTCATGATAGAGACTTACAAGAAAGTTTCCGCGATGTGATACGAACCGTAATACCCGGAGGGGGCTTGGAAGAAATGTTCCCACACCCTTTCCACATTTATTCCTTTCCATATGCAAAATCAGAATGTAAAAAAACAGTCTACGCCCATCCCGATAAGTAATAAGCGTTTTATTCAGAAAAAGAAAAAATCTAACTGCAATATGCACAACAACTAATCTCTAATTCATCTCCACTCTCGACATGCCACGATGAACGCGTATGGGTTTCCCCATTGTTCCTTCATGATACACCACATAATTTCCCGAACCATACTCATCTAAAAATGGAAAAAGTGTCGTGAGACACAATCCTGAAATCCAAAACTGCAGAGGTTCATCCCGTTCGCCCGAATCATCGCTATGTATTTGTTCCTCATAAATGCGTCCAGGATACTCTTGCAAAAATGCTTCATACAAGTCAGGATCATCCATAACAACAGAAACCAAGGAGTTTTTCATGCTGTTGCTTCTACCCTTCACTTTAAAAATATACGCTCTCTTCATTGTTCTATGAAACCAATCTATATTATTGAACACCTTGAGCCAGAAATCGGAACCTGGTGTATGTGTGAATATGAACGCATTTCCCAGCTAGTAGGCAAAGAAAATCTCTGGTTCACCAACATCTCCCAACCAACAAAAGAATTAGAAACATTAGGAAAAGTACTCAACACGTCAGTGAAAGACCTCAAACTTCAGAATGCCTGCGTTCTTGACCCTGAAGCACCTACTTTACTCACCCCCGAAAACATCAAACCCTATCAGTATATCATTATCGGAGGCATCCTCGGAGACTACCCTCCTAAAAAACGCACAACAAAAGAACTCACTCAATTCATCCCTAACGCCAAAGCCTACAACATCGGCAAGAAGCAATTCTCAACAGACAACGCAGTCTATGTGGTAGATCGAATCGTAAAAGGCACTCCTTTCACCACCATCAAAACCAAATACAAAATTAGCATCAAAGTAGATGACATCGCTTCCATCGATCTCCCCTATTGCTATCCCCTTGATGCCACAGGTCAGCCGTTAATGAGCCCTAAATTAGTCAACTATCTTAAAACAAAGGAAGGGTTTTAATCATAACATTACCTCCCCTCATACTCCCTAATAAACTTCTTTTTAAATTCCTTAAATTTCCCTGCGCGTATAGCTTTTCGTACTCTGCGCATCAATTCCTGCAAGAAATATAAGTTATGATAGCTCGCAAGCTGATAACCCACTCCTTCTTCATTTCGAATGAGATGGCAAATATACGCTCGTGAATACCTCTTACACACCATACACGCACATCCTTCATCCAAAGGCTTGAGAGAAGTTTTATATTCTGCATTCGTGACAATGTATTTACCCTTCCAGGAAAAAATATTCCCATGCCGAGCATTCATGGTAGGAAACCTAGAGTCAAACATATCGCATCCTCGCTCAATCGCTTCCAATAATTCAACAGGATTCCCTGCCCCCATCAAATAAACAGGTTTATTTCGAGGCAAATACCCTTGACAAACCTCAATCATCCGATATTCATCTTCTTTCGCCTCTCCCAATGCAAGCCCTCCAATTGAAAAGCCATCAAAATCGAGTTGCGTAAGTGCTTCAGCAGAAACACGACGCAAATCATCATGAATACCCCCTTGCACAATCCCAAACAACAATTGCCGTTTCTTTTTGGAAATCTTTTTCTGCAAAGCATCATGTGTTTCCTTGCATCGACATGCCCAATTCGTGGTACGAGTAACTGCTAAAGAAACTGCTTCTTTGGAATGGGCAATCAACGGCATGGTATCAAAGCACATCGCCACATCACTTCCTAAGTCAAGTTGTAATTGCATATTCTGTTCAGGCGTCATAAAAATCCGCTCACCTGAATAAGGATTTTTGAACTCAACACCTTTGTCCGTTGAACCCTTATACAAGCTCGGGGAGTACATCTGAAATCCTCCCGAATCGGTAAACATAACACCCTTGTATGAAGATAATGCGCGAATGCCTCCCAATTTTTTCACGACTGAAGCACCAGGACGTAATGATAGCACAAAGGAATTGCTAATTGTTGCATTCACACCCATTGCTTCAAGCATCTCAGGAGAAACATGTTTTACTGCAGTCTTAGTAGCAACAGGCATGAAAAAGGGAGTCTCAACACTACCGGAGCGAGTTATTAATTTCCCTACCCGTGCTAACGAATGCTTGTCTCGTGCAAGTACCTTAAAGGCCATATAAAGAACATCAAAAAGTGTGCTTTAAAGCTATCGAAAAAAGAATTAAGCTGTTTTAGTCGCAACTAATGGTTTAGCAAAAATGCGTGCAAGCATATGTTTACCATTAGTAATCAAATTATGCTGCCATCTGCGATTTCGTTTACGTCGTGCTGCTTGTCTCATGTCCTGCCCTAGTAAAAATACCTTTTAAACCTTACTTAAGAGATTCCCAGAAACATATGGACATTCATTTAAGAGCCTACCTTCAAGTAATTAAAAACTCATAAAAATGGAGCCAAAAATATCTTAATAAATACTTTTTCCATGCGAAACTATGTAAAGGTTTAAATACTACTATTTTATAGTAACAACAAATGAATTTAGTAAAAAGACTGAGAAATAAAGTATCTTTGGCTTTTTTAGCTGGAGGCCTTGCTTTAGGAACGTATGATGCAAGAGCAGAAGAATATACCACTACTGATTTTAAAAAAGATACTGAAAAAATGATTCTTGCACGTATGCTTTTTGGAGAAGCAAGAAACTGCTCAAGAGAAGAAAAGATTGCTGTTGCCTATACTGCAATAAATAGGGCCAATGATGGAAAAAAGTGGAATGGAAGTACTGTAAAAGAAGCTATACTTGTTCCAAAGCAATATAGTTGTTTTAATGAGAATGACCCAAATAGAAAAAAAATAATGAATCCTGAAAAATACGATAAACGTTCTTTTATTGAATGCCTAGACGTTGCTACACGAGTTTTAGAAGGTGCCTACCCAGACCCTACAAAAGGAGCGACACATTATCATACTCTAAGTAGTACTCCCTCTTGGGCAAAAAGTACTAAAATTGAAAAAAAAGGTCGTATTGGAGATTCTAAACACATATTCTATCAAGAAAAATAATTTATTTCTTTAAAAGTACATAATCCTATATTTCCATAGATTAAGCTTTCTAACAAAACTACGTAAGACAGAATTAAATGAGGCCACTGGGAATCGCACCCAGGCCGCCAACACCCCATGCTGGAATCCTACTAAGCTGGACCATGGCCCCTCATCATCGTGCTAGAAAGTAGGGCTTTTAAGAATACTGGTTACTCTTTCTTCACAACCATATGTTTAACGGTTTCAACTGCACCAACCGATTTCTTCTTCAAAAGCTCATATAAGGTAAAGAACATAACCAACGCTCCCCCCAAAGTAGAAAAAAGAACAGCATTTTCTTTCAAAGTATCAAGAAAAGATTTCTTTTCAACAACACTTAATTGTAAAGAACGTAAAGCCAATTCATCTTCCACCAATGCTAATGCAACTCTTGCCTCCAAAGGTTCTTGTCGAATTAAAGCTGCTTCAGCATCTCGCAAATAGTCTTTTGCATCATCAAGTAAAATAGAAGAAACAGCATAGCGTTCCTTTACTTTTGTCGTACGTTCCTGTTCAAGCAAAGCATATCGTTTTTTAACTTCATCCAACTCGAGAGAAACTGCATCAAGCTGTTCTTGAAGTACTTTTGCACTGTTCACAATCCCTACAAGAGCAGGGCGGATATGTATAGGAAATAGAAAAGAAGCTGAACCAACTTGCACTGTCAAATTCCCCGTTCCTGCCTCCTCAAATTTCCCTGAAACCAACACAAATCCTTTAGCTCCTGGAGCTAATTCATCTAAAACACTTACAGAATAAGAAGCAAATCCAGGATAGACAAGTCCAACAGTAGAAGTATAGAATGGGGCCGTACCATTATTCACAAAAAGAATACTAAACTGTACATCCCCAGTACGTAATAATTCAGGAACTACTTTCACAACAAGTAATTGGGGGGCAGAGGGAGTAACATTCATCGAAACATTTGAAGAACCAAAAAAAGAAGCAGGTTCAAATGACACATTTGATTGATTGAAGGGAAGAAGGGAAGCATTAGTCACTTCTTCAGCACTACCCAAGGTACAAGTAACAAGTACAATAAGCAGAAAAATAAACTCTTTTCTCGCCATAGTAAAAAACGCTTCTTTTCAAGGATTATAAAAGTTACGTTTCCTTCTTTTTTACTAAATAAGCATGCACAAACGTAAAATACTGGTTAGTTTGCGTTTTAGCCATACGTTCAATTATTAATTCAGGAGTAGAATGCGCCAATCTTCCTAACACCGGAGCATGATCAATGAGTAATTCAAAACTATCATCTAATCCCTTTGCTTCAATGCCATCTATCCGACTCCCTGAAGGAATATGGTGTTGAATTTCTTGTCCCAAGTGTGTTGCAATAATCATAAAGCATTCTTTTTCAACAAAATACTGTACAGTTGCACAAATAAGCATTCCCGCAACACCCGGTTCAGTTACGGCCTCTATTTCATCAGCAAGGATCAACGTTTGTGTACCGGGAGTAATACTTGCCAATTGAGTCAATAACGTTTCAAAGGCCCCTTTATTCATGCTTCCTTTATTTTTTGCAAAATAATACACTTCAGTAAATAAAGGCAATTCAACCACTCCGCGTACAGGTAAGCCTAATTGATGTAAACTCACTAATTGAGTCACATGTTCTAACAAAGTTGTTTTTCCTCCGCTATTTGCCCCTGTTAAAAGTGAAGCACGAGTTCCCGTGTCAAGTAAGAAACTAATTGGTTGAGGGGCAGATAAAAAAAGATTTTTTGCTTCAAGTAATTTACATTGTGGACCAATAGTTGGAAAACCAGAAGTGGTAGAAGTATATGATGCAACACCCGTACAAAAATCATACACCACTAAAGCACGTTCAAGAGCAGAAAGCAAGGAAGGAATTTTCATCACCATATGTGCTTGTTTACGTATTGCTTCAGCAATACTTGTAAATTGAGTAGCTTGTTGTTTTTTAATCAGTGCGTCCGCTTCTTGCTCTTGTAATCTAACAGGGATAGTCTCGCTGCATAAATGTCCTGGCAACTCTGAATGTGCAATCGCTTCTCGTACCAACGTTTGTAATTGCGGCGGTAATTTTTCTTTTTGAACCAAGGCCAATAATGCATCTCCTGTTAAAACAATATCTTTCATACGAGTAGAAATAGTTGCATTGATGATTCCAATTCGTTCTTCAAGATCAGTAAAGGTAAGGGGAGTAAACGTACTCTGACGTGTTAAAGCAAGCAACGAAACCAATTGACTCACTAAGGTGCCTAACGCACCAGAAGATCCAAGAGAAGCAAGGCGTTCAAGTATTCCTTTCCATCGAGAAAGTAATTCAATATGTCGTTCAAGATATACCTCTTCAGTACTATCTAAAAAGATAGTTTGAGGAAGTCGTTCCAAAGTTTGTTGATATTGATCGCATCCAATAACTTGTACCACATCATAAGCATCAAGCGATTGCACGTCATATTCACTAATCAAATACTTTACAGGGCAAGCCAAATCTTTCAATTGGGTAAAGATTTTTTCATCTTCAGTCACCACCAAAACACCATACGGGGGTTTCCAAGAAGCCTTATGTAATGCAAGTTCAGCTAAAAAAGAACGATCTCCAAGTACAAGAGAACCAAAAAAAGCCTGCCTTCGTTCCAATTCACTAATACTTTGAGATAAAGGAAAACATCCCCATAAAGCCCCGGTATCAGAAAAAACAAAAGGTTTACTCAATAACGAAAGCACTTTTGTATGCACTGCTCGTCCATCTGCCGTTTTATACACTCCCGTACTAATACGCGAGGGGGTTTTCGTCTCATGAAACGGAGATAACCCATATTCTGTACAATATGCTTCCAATACCTCTTTCATTTTGTAAAAAGTCGCTACCACTTTAAAGGGTTATGTGTAATCCAGCATAAAGATAGCGACGACATTTCAAGAGAGAGAGAAAGCCTTAAAAACCATTAAAGAGAAACATCGTTCCCATGTATATACAAAAATGGAAATTGCGAGCAAAAGGCAAAGGAGCCTACTTCAAATCAGACATCACATCAGCCACGTTTGACTATGAATGGTTATACGTTCATAGTCAAGACCAGCTGAAAAAAATAGGGATACTCGGCTGGCCTGAGAGAGAAAACTGCATGATTCAACGGGCACCCCTTGAAAGAAAAGCATTTGAAATTGTATGTAACGAACGAGAAACAACACTCAACACTACAACAACTTACCCACAAGGAATCATTAACGTGACTAGTTCTGGAAAGGAAGAAACACTAAAACTTATTGCCTTTCTAAGCGGAAAAGGCAAAACAACGCACCTTTATCGTGCATCACAATATAAAGAAGGAACGCCCGCGGATATCCTTGTATTTGATGAAGCTCCCCCTTCAGAAGAACTCTATCAATGCGAAAAGCAAACCCCCATTAATTTTGTAAGAAATAAAAAAACACTGCGAAACCTCGTCCGCGCTTATCATTGGGTAACTGGAAGATAATATTCTTATAGTAACTCAGACTTATTTCCATCATGGACGAAGCGCTGATTAAGAAAAAACTCTCCCCTGAAGAATATGCGATCCTGAGACAAGGGGGCACTGAACGCCCGTTTACCGGACAATACCTTCATCACAAAGAAACAGGAGACTATCGCTGTAAAGTGTGTGGAAGCATCTTGTTTCCCTCAGATACCAAATTTGACTCAGGTACCGGTTGGCCAAGCTTCACCGAACCTGCCAACACACACGCTGTCGCCTTGAAAGAAGACACTACACATGGAATGCAACGCATAGAAGTACGCTGTAAGACCTGCAACTCTCATCTCGGCCATGTCTTTCCCGATGGTCCAGAAGGAAAACAACGATATTGCATTAACTCTGCATGTGTAGTATTTCAAAAAAAAATAAAGAGATGATTAGAACGTAGGACTATTTCCGCCAGAACTATGGCCTACTCTTGATTCAATGTCATCAACGCTTTTTTCTGCAGATTTTGAAACAAAATAAATTCCCTTATCTTTAAATGGGAAAAAATCTTTCAAGAAGGCCCGTGCCGGGAATCGAACCGGACTCTGTCCGCGATAAGAATGTGTACTAGCCATTATACTATTAGAGCTTCAAAGCCAGATAGAAGGAACAAGTTTTAAATGTTCTACTTACTAAGATAACACGAAGATAAAAAGTAAATCGCTTTATTCTAGCGTCATACTCGGACCAATAATTAACATAGCATTTATTTAGCCCCTTAATAAAATTAGAATAACGTAGTTTTTAATCTTTTATTTTTCTCCTTAGTGCTTGATCTTGCTAAATAAGACTCAAGATGAAAGCAACTAGGCTAAAAAGCAATACAAATAAAATAGCTCTTTTCTTTGATATATGAAGGATTTTCTTTGAAAGGAATTTAGTTGCACTGAATAACAAATCAGTATTGAAAAACCAAAATAAACCGATAATACTAAAAGAAACATAAGTAAATACTGCAGGAATAGCAGTCTTACCTATAACAAGCCCACCGATAACTGCATCCATGACGCCGCCAAGGTTTGTCCCAATGAGATAAGGTATAGCTTTCTTAAGATTAATAAGCCTTACTACAATTAACGGTATAAGCAGGGCAAGAGTTACACTTGTGGATGTCAAAATTAAGGCAATAATCAATCCAGTTAGAAAGGAAAAGTAATTATCCCCCATATATTTATTAATACTCTTTCTCAGATATGTCTCGCCACAAAATTTAACTATAAAATAAGGCATTTTCTTCAAACTAAAAATCAAAAAAACAATACCTAAAAAGGGAAATAGATATGGTGGCACAATAATATCTAACAATTTTATTAAAGGAAGTGTAATGCTATCAATAGAAATAAATTCAAAGGGAATTTGAATGCTGATAAAATAATTTCCTATATTTGAGAAAAAAGAAAAGAGATATTCCATGAAAAACATAAGAACTGCTATCGGTAATGCATAGACAATATTTGCCAATCCGATTTCGAATCCGTGCCTAAAATCACGTTCTTTTGCAGAAATAAATAGTGCTACTAGAAAGAAAGTTATTGTTGTTCCGATTCTTGTTCCTATAACCATAAAAACCAAAAGTGTTTGCTCTATAATTCCTGCAGAATTTATGGCTGCTAAAGCAGATGTTGTAGCCCCGCTTGATTGCAGTATCAGTGTTAAAAGCCAGCCAATGCCAAAAGCGTTAACTTCGCTTACGTTGTCGTCAAGCAATCTTAGAAAAGCTATTTCGGCACCACTGAAAAAATATTTTATTAACTCAAGAGAAAGAAAAAATAAAAAGAAGGAAAGCAATAAACCTAAAAGATAAATAACTTTTTTTTGTTTACTTTCTGCTAAGATAAAATTCATACTTGAATCTCCTTTTTTCTATGTAAATTTCAAAGGAAAATACGTTTTATATATGTAACGAAATAAAAATTATTTTAGCCTAGAAGTATCTTATAAATTATTATCAAAAAAAAGGGGTTTAAAGTAAACTGCTAGGATAGTATGGTGCCAGTATCTCTGGCAAATCTAATGCGATTCAAAAGTTTTTTCTTTTTAATGGAGAATATAATTCTACTGTTTCTGCGGATTATTTTTCTTTTCATTTTTAATTTTGATCGACAAAATTATGAATTAATATTCTCTAAATTAATATCTGAATTTAAGATAAATAATCATACAAAAATATTAAAAAAAATCTTAGAAGAAACATAAGTAAAAACAAAATAATTAAATAAGCAATCTTCGTTTAAAATTCATGGAAGAATTAAAAAAAGAGCCTTGGTTAAAAGAATCTGCTCGAGACCTCTTAGCTCTTGGAAGCCTTGCAATAGGCCTAGCACTTGTAGCTCGTTCTACGTTGGGAGGTTATTGGAATTTTGTTTATTGGGTTCTATTCTCATTCATCGTTCTTTTTGGTTTAAGCTTTATAATAAAAGATTACGAAAGACATCTTGCAAGAGGAATAACTCTTTTATTTTTTACAATTTTATTTTATAAGGCAGATAGTGATATAACATTTTTGGCAATCTTTTTATCTATTTTATTTATCGTAATGATTGCATCGGCATTTTATCTCAAAAAAGATACAAGAACTATTGTAAGGGGAATATTTATGGGCGTCTTTGCTACTGCACTGAGCTATTATATCTCTCTCCCTCTTGCAAGGTTACTCGGACTACCATTTTAAGTATATATTTAATTTGAAAAATGAAAATAAAAGTCACCTCTTAAAATAAGATTTTATCAAAACGGTTACAGCCCTTGATAAGATTGCTTTTCTATAAACTTCAATATTTTAGTGAAAGTGAAGGTAAAATAACAACTGCTTGACTGGGAGAAATTGAAGATTCGAAAGCAACTATAAGTTTCGTGCAAGGGAGATTATGGAAGGGCAATGGGCTGCTTCAACGGGCAGTGACGCCCAGCCCTATTTTAGAATATTCAATCCGTGGAGTCAGCAAAAAAAATTTGATCCCGAATGTAAGTATATCAAGAGATGGATTCCTGAATTAGAAAAATACAACTCAAAAGAAATACATCAATGGCAGGGCGATAATTCATATCCCTCCCCAATAGTAGACCATAATATTGAAAGAAAAAAAGCTTTAGAAATGTTCAAAGAGATATCTTAGAATGATATTTATTTTTCCTTTTGAATTTTTCTATTTACTTACTTTATAATCAGGGGATTTAAGAAAAAAACGTAATAAAAAAGAAGAGATCGAACACAAAAAAGTTCCCCAAGCGATGTCAACAACAACCATAGTTAAAGTAAAATTAGCGAGTGTAGCATAATTTGTAAAATCATACACCCCATAGAGTATAAAACCAAATAAAGCACCATAAATCAAACTTTGCTTATTGCTTTTAGAAACCCGGTCAACGAATAAAACTATCCCTAGGGGAATTAATGACCAAGCAAGCAATGCGGACCATATTGGAACTATCTCTGGCCGAGCGAATCCACTTAATTCATTAATATAGAAAGGTTTCGCAATCACTAATACCCACGTTAAATCTATCGCTAAGACAATCAACAAAGCTGCAAAATATCTTTTTATCTTTTCGGTATCCATGGTAGTAAAATGCTCGTTTTTCGTTTGTATTCTATATATTCCTTAGTCCTTCCAAATTTTTTGTCTGCATACTTTTCTAATGGGGGTAAGCCAGTTATGAAAAGTAGTAGAACGATAATAAAAAGAGGGCTTGCTAGAGCAAGAATTCTCTGCATATTAGTCAATGAAGAGAAAACAAACAAATAAACTCCGATCCAGCAAAGCATTTCACCAAAATAGTTCGGATGCCTTGAATATCTCCATAAGCCAGTTTGAATAAATTTATCTTGATTACTTTTGTTTTGTTTAAATTTATATTTTTGTAAGTCAGCAATTGATTCTATTAGTAAACCTAAAGCCCAAATAAATAATCCAATCCACAAAACTTCTTTCCCATCTGAATTGATAAAAAATAAGGTGGGGAGTAAAATTACCCAAACAGCTAAACCTTGAAGAAACCAGAATTTAAAAAATTTAAAGAAAGATTCTCTAACTCCATCAAAGCGCTGATCTTTTTTCATCTTCCCAATTCTAATAAAAAGGAAAATTCCTAAACGTAATCCCCAAGTAATAATTAATAATGATAAAATTAATTTTTGAAATGTAATTTGGGTTAAAGTAATTGCAATAACTGTTAAAATTATAAAAGTTAAAGAATAACTTAAATCGGTCAACTTATCGGTTTTAAACTTAAAAGCGGGGATGAAAAGCAGAATATTAATGCCTAATGCAATTAACAAATAGTGAAGTAAATCTAGCATTCTATCTCCTTTTTTACCTCTAAAGCACTTTCCTCTTTATCTTTTATTTCTAGCATAATATCAAAGTTTATATTTTTTGCTATTTCAAGAAATTTTTTGAAATGATTAATGTCGATATGTTCTGTGTGTGTCCCCCGCCTGGCTTCTTGCTTTTGGGTACTATAATCAACCATCATTTCTCCATCTTCTTTTTTCCAGGTACTTTTCGTATATAGTAAAGCATCATGGATAGATTCATTGTTGTTAAGACATTCATGATGAAAAGTGTCAAACAGGATGGGAATACCACAGGCCCTATGGATTCTCAAACAGTCTTTGAGTGAATAAGAGAAATCGTCATTTTCTACAACCAACCTTTTTTTTATCTTCTCTGGAAGCAGATTATAATTATGAATAAATCTAGTAATGGCAGCTTCTTTATCTCCATAGACACCACCAACATGAATCTGGATTTTCGCAGTATTATCTAAACTCATCAAATCGAGAATTTCACAATGGTAATTTAATTCAGCAATACTTCTTTTTACTATAAATTCATCTTTAGCATTGATTAAAGTAAATTGGTCAGGATGCATGGATATCCTAAAATTATTCTCTTTTATATAATTTCCTATTGTTTTAAACTCATTTTTAAAATACTTTTGCCAATCGAACTTACAAATAGGATGGGAACCGAAAGGAACAATAACCGAACTTATTCTAAAAAATAGAAGATTTTTTTGTTTGTTATATTTCAAGATCTGCATAAGGCAGTCTAAGTTATTTTTTACTTTTTCCACTAAGTTCTCTTCAGAGTAGTTCTTTAACCTAAACGTTGCATTAGCCGTACAACCGATACTTCTATTTATACAAGGGTATCCTATCTTCATATTATTAAGTAATAATTAAAATGCATATAAACGTTTCTAAAAAAGTTACTTTAAATTTTGCTCTAAAGTAGTACCCAACATTATCAAATCTCGCCATATATTCTCTCGCGATCATAAAATATATTTGCTTTCACGCAAGAAATTTAGGTAAAAATCATGCGTATGCCCCTTAAATTATACTAAGATACGATATTCATCTAAAGAAGGGCAGATCATCAAGCCTTCGAAGCTCTAAAAATAATAACTCTGCTCTTAATCTCAATAAGTCTATTCGATTCTGTAATCGGGCGTTTTCTTATATTTTAGATTAATTACTTACTTTCTGACCAGGGGATTTAAGAAAAAACAGGAGAGACATCACAAATAAAAAGAAAAGTACTATGTAAACAAAGCATATAAAAAGGAGCGTTCTAACTAATCTTTTATTATATAAGCAAGATATAAAAATATGGAAGTCGACATGTATATTGCATTTGAAATTGAAAATAGAAAGATGAATATTTTAAATAAGGTGATGCTAAAATGAAAAAATTTATTTTAATTTTTATATCTATAATGATGGTTTGTTTAGTTTCTGCTCATCAACCAAGAATTGATTTTAAAGGTACGTTGGAAAATCCCGTAAAAATTGAAGATCCAGAGATATCAAAGGCATATTA
>VGKT01000006.1 GCA_016866955.1 Candidatus Pacearchaeota archaeon
ACCCAAATGCGCGTCTATAATCTTCAATGGTTGCTGAAGAAACGCCTGGAATTGTTGCTAATTGAGCTTCTACAGCATCAGTTCCCTTTTCTTCTGGCATGTCCGTCTTGACATGTACTGATTTGAGGCCAAATGCGATTGGTTTTTCAGTGATGGAGATGTTGCTTCCACCGAGAGCTTTGAGACGTGTTTCTGCTTCTGTCTTTATTGCATTGAGATCAGTGCCTGGTGACTCAGGCATTAGCTTAGTAATGATTACTACTATTGGTGGCATAGTGCCTGGTTAGATTTTGTATTTATAAGGCTTCCGTATAAAAATAGCCCCTACGTGTAAAAAAGAAAAGAACGGCTGCCGTTTTAGTTATTTAATTGAATGTGTCGTATAACATCTTTAAGCCGGCTAATCCGACTAAGACGTAAACTACCATCGCTGCTACTGATCCTTCACCGAGTACCTTATCTACAATATTCAAATTATATGCATGAAGGCCCCAGTTGATTGCACCAACGATTACTAGTGTTTTCACAACGTTATCAAGCGTATTCATTTTTCCCATATTCCCCCTCCTTTCACGACGTTTAAGTAGATTTTCTGTTATATAAACCCTTTGAGTTCAGAGGGGTAGGGTATAACAATCCTTTTATAGTGTTTGAGAAATGTGGTGAGATGGATCCTTATGTTCAGTTATTGGAACGTATTGCACATGCTGCAAAATTGTCTTTAGAGGAAGTTGAACGTAAAGTTGAAGGTAAACGTGCTAAATTATCTGGTTTGGTAAGTCGAGAGGGGGCCGCACAAATTGTTGCGGCGGAATTAGGGGTTAATTTTGATAAAGAACAATTTACTATTGTGGAATTACCTGGCGTGAAGCGTGCTAATTTTGTAGGGCAGATCATTTCTATTGCTCCTGTACGTAGTTATTCTAAGAATGGACGAGAAGGAAAGGTGGGAAATCTGACATTGGGTGATGCGAGTGGAACGATACGTTGTGTTTTATGGGATACGGCACATATTAGTCTCGTTGAACAAGGAACGTTACATGTGGGAGATACGTTAGAGATTAGTAATGGGATGATGCGTAATGGGGAGGTACATCTTTCTTCATTTGCGGATATTAAACAGAGTTCAGTGAAATTAAGTGGTGTGCAGATGCAAGCAGTTGCTTCTCCAAAACGTATTGAGGAGTTACAACCAGGCATGAAAGCACAAGTGCGAGCATTTGTGGTACAAGTTTTTGAGCCACGCTATTTTGAAGTGTGTTCTGAATGTGGAAAAAGAATGGGTGAGGGGGGATGTGCTGTACATGGAGCGGTTCAAGCAAAGAAACGTGCTTTGTTATCTTTAGTAATGGATGATGGAACGGAATCTTGTAGAGCGGTGTTATTCAATGATCAGATTATGCAATTAGGATTGCATGAAGAAGAGATTTATTCACTTGAATCGTTTGCTCTTAAGAAACTTTCTTTACTTGGAGAAGAGCATGTGTTTACTGGTTCGTTCCGTCAGAATACCTTATATAATACCTCTGAATTTATGGTTGAATCTTTGGCACCTGTTGTGGCCTCTGAATTACTCGCTTCGTTTCAGAGGTAGTATTTATTAAGGGTTTTTACCTCTTTTATTTATGCCTGAGGCGATGATGCAACCCCCTGTTGAACCTGCTTCTGTTCAAGTGGCTTCTCCTCCCGTTACTTCTCCTCCTTCTGAAGGTTCATCACTGAAATGGTGGATAGTTGCGGGAGTGCTCTTTGTTCTTTTTCTAGGGATTATTGTGTGGTATTTTAGCACTCAATCCTAACATGCTTGTTCGAACTCATTTTCTTTTTGGTATTGTGCTTGCACTCTTTTTTTTACCTTTACTTACTCATGTCGTTTGGTTTATTCCACTCGTATTGTTTGCTTCGCTCTTGCCTGACGTGGATAGTATGCATTCATTGTTAGGAAGAAGCATTTGGTTACGTCCCTTTCAATGGTTAACAAAACATCGGGGGTTCTTGCATAGTTTGACTTTTGCTTTGATTGTTAGTTTTCTTCTTGTATTATTTTTCCCCATTGTTGCTTTTCCATTCTTTTTAGGATATGCGGGGCACTTATTATTGGATGCTTTTACTGTTGAAGGAATTCGTCCTTTGTGGCCAACTGATCAGGAATGGAAAGGGAGTATTACCACTGGAAGTAGTTTGGAAACTGGTTTCTTTTATGGCCTTGTATTGCTTAGTTTGGGATTGGGCGTTATTCGCTTTTTCTAACGATGCTGTTCTATTAGTGTCATCTTGAGTGCTATAATGTTTATATAGCGGAATGTGAGAACGTGGTATATGGCTAAGGGGAAAGAAGAAAAAGAAGAAAAAGTGGCATCTGACGAAAGTGCTGAACCAACGTTAACTGATATTCCGGGTATTGGTCCGGGCATTGCATCTAAACTTGAAGCTGCAGGAGTATATGATTTAATGGGTTTGGCAGTGATGAGTCCAAGTGCACTTTCTGAATTGGCAGGCGTGGGTGAAGCTGTTGCTCGTAAAGCGATTCAGGCTGCTCGAAGTATGATGAAGTTAGGCTTTTCTGATGGGGTTGAATTTTCAAAGAAACGAGACGATGTCTTTTTTCTTGGAACTGGAAGCACCAATTTAAATGGGCTCCTGGGAGGAAGAGGAATAGAAACCAAGGCCATAACAGAATGTTATGGCGCTTTTGGTTCTGGTAAGACACAACTTGGATTGACCTTGGCCGTACGAGTACAATTGCCTAAGGAACAAGGGGGAGCACAAGGAAAAGCGGTCTTTATTGATACAGAAGGAACGTTTCGTCCTGAACGTGTTCGTCAGATTGCGGAAGGATTGGGAGCTAATCCTGAAAAAGTATTGAAAAATATCTTGGTTGCACGCGCATTCAATAGTGACCATCAGATTTTATTGGCTGATAAAATTGGAGAACTTATCAAGAATGGGGAACCTATTCGATTAGTGATTATTGATTCACTTACTGCACATTTTCGTGCTGAATTTGCAGGACGAGGACAACTTGCGGATAGACAGCAAAAATTGAATCGTTATCTTCATGGGTTGATGAAAATGGCTGAACAGCATAATCTTGCCGTGTATGTGACCAATCAAGTTATGGCTAATCCTGCAATGATGTTTGGAGATCCTACTACTGCAGTAGGGGGAAATATTGTAGCTCATGCGAGTACGTATCGTATCTATTTGCGTCGAGGTAAACAAGGAAGTCGAGTGGCAAAATTGATCGATAGTCCAAATTTACCTGATAATGAATGTGTCTTTTTTGTAAGTAAGAACGGTGTTGTTGACGAGAATAAGGATTAAATAGGTCCTTGATTTCAAATGATCTATGCAAGAGTTGGTGAGTGAAGAAGTCCTTTCTGGAATGTATGTTGCTGAGAAGATGACCGCTTTTCAAAGGGGAAAACCCTTTCCCCATGTTGTGTTTGAAGGATTTGTGCAAAAATCTGTTGTTGAAGGACTCTTGAAAGCCTTTCAGAAAGAACCTTTTGAACAAAAACGAGCAGATTTATTTCAATTTTCTCAAACATTTGATCTTCATGCTTCAAAACAAAAAGCCATTAAAGCGGTAGTGAAGGTCTTGGATAGCAAAGAATTTGCAGAATATCTCACCCGAGTGACTGGAGTGAAGGTGAAAGCAGGAGCGAGTGATGTATTTGGAAGCTTATACCGTTCTACTGATTATTTATTGTGTCATGATGATCAGCTTGAAGGGCGTAAACTTGCTTTTATCTTATATCTTACTAGTCTTCGTGAAGGACAGGGGGGAGCATTGGCTTTGCGGGAAGATGTGAAGGGAGTGCCTGGAAAAGTAGTGAAGAGAATTCATCCGAAAGCAGGGCGTTTGGTGGTTTTTGCGGTTTCTCGAAAGAGTTGGCATCAAGTTGAGGAAGTAGTAAGTCAGGGGAATCGGTATGCTCTGGGAGGGTGGTTGCACTAATGTTTTCTGAAATTTATTTACTCCCTGACACCAAGGAACAATTATGTTTGGCTTGGCAATCTGAAGGATATGTGCAAATTGATCATTTACTTTCTGTTGATGAGTATATTCGTTTAGCAAAAAGTGCGTGGGGTAAGGGAAAACAAGTAGAACGTGCCGATTGTTATTCTTACGAATTAGTTACTGCTCCTGCATTGCATAAAGCCTTTGGTGAGGAACTTATGAAACACTGGTTGGGAAGTATTTTGGGAGGAAAGATACGGACCATTAAACTTTCTTTACGACATTTTGGAAAGGGAGATTATACTCTCTTGCATGATGCTCAAAAATCTGAGGGTGTTGCACGATTCTTTTTTATTTTCTCAGGTACCTGGGATGCTTCTTGGGGAGGTACTTTACATGTTCGCCGGGAGAAAGCGCAGACTTTAGAAGTAGGCATTAAAGGTAATCGATTTTTTTTAGTACGTTCACGTGAGGAATGGAGATCTTTTATACAGTATGTAAATCATCTTGCTGGAAAAGAGACGTTTGTTATTGTGGAAGGGACTGTCTCGTAAAGAGAGACATATCCTTTATTTTTATTGCTGAGTGTTATTTGAGGTCTGTTCTTGTTGAGAATTTAGAGAAACATTGTATGCTACCCCATAGCTTTAAAACCCTTTTACCTACCTTCTTTTAAGCTCCCATAGTTTATCGGATAGAATACAACCTTGCGGAGGTTGGGGGCGAGGTTCAATTCCTCGTGGGAGCGTTATTTTTTCTTTTCCCATTGCCAGCGAGGATGATCTCCCGTGTACCAGCAAATTATCCAGATAATGAATGTAAAGAGGGTCCAGGGATGGAGGACTTGATAGAGTGTATTTGAAAGATCGTTTGAAAAGCGATTAGCAATTGCATAAAAATAATACATAC
Source organism: Candidatus Pacearchaeota archaeon (assembly GCA_016866955.1). Lineage (GTDB taxonomy): Archaea > Nanobdellota > Nanobdellia > Pacearchaeales > GW2011-AR1 > SICV01. Next base: position 4,874 of record VGKT01000006.1, read on the forward strand.
CAATAACCCAGAGACCTAGAATAAGCTTACCTTGCCAGGTTGCAGGTTTCCATCCCCAACCATAATCTTTTCGTTTGAACCAGTGTTTCACTTTTTTATTGAGTGAGGATACTTTTTAATTGTTTAGAAATGTTTGTCTAATTCTTTGGTGTATGCATGAAGTTCTTTATTATCAAACCAGAGTGCAATTTCTCGCTTTGCGTTTTCTACGGTATCTGACGCATGTATGAGATTTCTCAATACTCGTTTCTTTTTGTCAGCAAGTGCATATGATTCGATAAGTGCATAATCTCCTCTAATGGTTCCTGGTTGGGCTTGACGAGGTTCGGTTGAACCGACCATTTTTCGTACTAATTCTACGGCATGTGGGGCTTCTAAGACGAGTGCGATGACTGGGCCTTCACTTAAAAATGTCATATTCCAGGCTTGAATTGTTTTGCCCAGATGCATATGATCGGTGTATTCCATTTTTTTTCTTTCTTTATCATAGGCTGCTTTTGTTTTTTCATATACATTTTTTGCCCAGACTTCATCTAATTGATAATGTTTTGCAGCGAATTCTGCATTTGCATGTACCATTTTCATTCCTTTTATCTTGAATCCTGCATCTTCAAAGCGTTGCATGATTTTACCTAGTATGTTTCTTTGTACTGCGTCGTGTTTCAAGAGGACGAGGGTTTGTTCCAGTACCATGCGAGACGTTTGGAGAGTAGGGCTTTTAAAGATTCGTGTGCGACTTTTATTATGGACAAAGTTGCTTTGCTTAGAGAAGTTGAGAAGCGATGCAGGAATGCTGAGTTACCGTTGAAAGAAGGGGCAAAGCACCTTGTATTTGGAAAGGGAAGTGCTGATGCGCAGATTCTTTTCATTGGAGAGGCCCCTGGAGCGAATGAAGATGAGCAAGGAATGCCTTTTGTGGGGACAGCAGGTAAAAATTTAGACAAATTGCTTGTGGGGGTAGGTTTAACGCTCAATGAAGTGTATGTTGCAAATGTATTGAAATATCGTCCTCCTGAAAATCGTAACCCTTTACCTGGAGAAATAGCATTGCATGCTCCTTGGTTACTTGAACAGATTCGCACCCTGCAACCTCGTGTTATGCATTGCATGCTCCTTGGTTACTTGAACAGATTCGCGCCCTGCACCCTCGTGTTATTTGTACGTTAGGGAATTATGCTACAAAATTAGTATTGAGTAATTTTATCGTTGAAAAGATGAATGAACAATTAGGAATTACGCACATGCATGGTAAGGTACATTCTTTGAAGTTGCAGGGTCTTGATGTGACGCTTGTTCCTTTGTTTCATCCTGCTGCAATTATTTATAATCAGAAATTGAAACCGTTATGGGAAGCAGATATGCATGTTGTGAAAGGATTGCTTTAATTTTCTTGATCTATTTACCGGGAAACGCTGTTTCATGCTTGGGTGCAGTGAGATTTTTGTATTTGTAATGAGCAGAAATTGTTGGTTTCTTACAATTTGGACAGAGAGATTTAAGGGTATACTTCTTTTTAGTGTGTTGTGAGCAGACATTGAGATTCATAGTTACTTTGCTTCCTTAACTGTACAAGTTATTTTTTTCTCTTTTGCTTCTTGAACAAGTTTTGCTACGATTTGTTGAAGTTTGTGGTGTGCTTTTTTATATTCTATATCGTGTGCGCTAATGGCAAATTGTCCTGAACCAAGATAATGTGCGATAATCTCTTTTTTGGTGAGAAGTGATTTAATATCTTCTACTCCGTTTTCATTGTGAGTAGAGAGAATAATGATTTGACGTACTTCTTTTTTGTTTTCATCCTTAGAAGTTAAGGCAGTAATTATCTTTTCTGCTTCTTCTTTATTAACAAACGGCTTAATCACATTTGGATTTGCTTTAAGTGAGTCGAAGAAATCTGCTAATCCTTGTTCTTTGAGGATTTTTTCTATGATTGCTTCTGGATTTTTAGTAATCGATTTAAGCATTGTACGAAGAGTACGTTCTTTCTTTGCTTGTTCTTGTGCTTCTTCTCGTTCTTTTCCCGTTACTCTTCGAAGTGAAAGCTCTAAATGATCTTTGTGTACGGCAAGTACTTTACAAATAATTTGTTTATTTACAAAGACATATTCTCTGAGGTTACGAATTCTTCCTGCTGCAATTTCCGACATAACAATTGCTCCTTTTTCGCCTGCGTTTGTTTCTACTTGTACTGATGCACTTTCTATGGAGCGAACTTGACAGGTAATTATATCTCCTGGTTTATACGTCATGCTTTGATGACCTCTTGCACTTTTGCATGCATACGGGCTTTTCCCCCAGATGTTTTGGCAAGGAGATGATTACATTTGGCACATTTAACGATTATGGAGGGCCTACTAAAAATTGTCTGATGATGTTTACATCGGGGGCAGATTGTTTTGAGGAATGTACTCATGTGAAGGGGTGGTTTGAGAGTGTTTTAAAGATTTGTGTAAGCATATTTGGAGTCTTTTTCTTTGTTAACTTGGTTTTTTCACTATTTAATTAGTTGAAATGAGCGAGGCTTGTAGTTCAGTAATAAATGCTTGTTCCTTTGTTTTTTCAATAAGACATCCTGCTGCATTGAGGTGTCCCTTTACTTCTCCGCCTATCTTTATTACTGCATTATGAAGGATTTCTCGAACATTTCTTCCTGTTCTTCCTGCAACTCGAGCGGATACTTTAATTTTATCTTGCGCATAAGCAAGCCCTATGAGAATTGTTCCTTCTTCGCAGGTTGCGGAGGAAGAGAGCATACTTGTTATGGTGCCAATAATGGTATCTTTTATTTTATCTTGGGCGTTTATGATTGTATATTGTGGACCAGAGATGTGAGTATTTTCTTGTACATACTTAAGGCCTGCAATTAGTTGTTGTTTGTATTCAGTATAGAGACGTTCGGCTTGTTCTTTTGCAATTTTATTGCCCAAACATACTGCAAGGGCAACTGAATGGTGTCCCATTTTACCGCAGGCATTAATAAGTGCGGATAACTCTCGTGCATCTGCTTGTTGATGGAAGAATTTAATGACATAGAGATTACCGAGACTTTGTTCTAATGATCGTTGAGGAATACGCATGGCAATAGCGGTGATAAGGTTCCCCATCTCAGTATCAGTGAGTTCAAGGAGCGTTTTACAACGATCATTTTCACGAGGAATACGAGCATCACGTAATAATTCTAATACTCCTCGGTAAGAGCCGGTAACATTAGGGATATAAGGATTTGAACTATATTCAAGCGTTTTATCTAATGGTCTTGTGGCAGGATAGAGGAGAAGACCTCGTTTAACTACTGTTTCTGCTTCTCGAAGTATTTCTTCATATTGAGGGGAAAGATTTTTTTCTAACTGATCTCCCACCATCCCGATAACGGCGAGATAGGCGAGGTCTTTATTTTGAGGATTAAGGGTGCGTGCAGCAAGATAACAAAGTGCAGCGGATGAAAGAGGTTCACTCTTGGTTAGACGTGGATTGATCATTGTTACATTTTGAGGAATTTGTGTGGGAATTTCATGATGATCAAATACAAAAATTTCTGTCTTTTTTTGAGCTAAAATAGGGAGCATTCCTGAAGCAAGATTAAGAAATATGAGTACGTGTGTTTCAGGAAGTGTAGCACAATACTCTTCTTCTAACTCTCTTGTAATTTGAAGAGTATACGTTTTTCCCCAACGTTGCATCATTCTTCCAAAAATTGCTGCAGAAGTTATACCATCAGTATCAAAATGACTTATGATCTTTATTGGCTTTGTTTTACTGAGTTTATTTATTTTTACTAGAGCGTTACTAATTATTTGTTGCATATCATCCCTCTTTTTATTATACTGTTATTTGAGTTTTTTTACGTGCCAAAGTTTTTTGGCAAGGGCCTTTTTTGCAGTATAATCGTGTTTATGTTGTGCTGAGTGTTTTTCTATATTTTCAATGCTTGCTTGATACATTTGTTTTTCCGTTGTGTACGTTATTTTCTTTTCAGCGAGCATTTTACTAATTTTTTTTCCTAACATTTTTACTTTTGGAATACCGTGTTGATCACGAAGAATGATGCCGATCTTACTTGGGGTATTTCCTTTTTGTGCGAGTTCTACTACTAGAGATTCTACTTCAGATGGTTTCATTTTCATCCAATCAGCTTTTCCTTCAACCATGTTCAGCCCTCTTCAAAGGGTATTAAAAAGCTTTCTATTGACTGAACGACAAGGTTTAAAAAGCGCTTTTGTAACGAACCATTGCGTTAATCCAACACTTTACTGGTCGGTTTGTTGGGGAGCGACTCTTATGACCTTACTAGACTATGAAACTACCGAAGGAACTCAAACGATACTGTCTCCACTGCAAGAAGCACACTGATCAGTTGGTCTCAGTTGCAAAACAGCGCTCTCGTTCAGCAACTCATCCTCTTTCTCGAGGTAGTCAGCCTCGTGAATATCTACGTGGTGTGCGTGGAGGGTTCGGTAATCAAGGTAAACGTAGTAAGAAAGGAGCAAAGGATTGGAAGCGTAAAACTAAAACAACCAAACGTATTACTGTTCTCTATACTTGCAAAACATGTAAAAAGGCAAAAGGAAGTAAAAGTGCTATTCGTTCTTCACGTATTGAAATCGGGGAGAAGGTAAGTAAGTAACACCATGGCTGAACAACAAATGAAAAAACGGGATATGCGAGCATTTTATGATGTGAAAGCACCAATGACTGGAACCAAGATTCAATTATATGGCCAAAGTCCAGAAGCATTGGTTGGTAAAGTTATCAAACTTGATTTAACTCGTAGTTTACGAGGTAAAGGGGCTGAATTACATTTGCGTACTTCTCTTGTTGATGGTGAGCTTGTTGCACATCCGATTGCGTTTGAAGTTTTTGGTTCGTATATTCGTCGCTCTATGCGTAATAATGTAAGCTATATTGAAGATTCGTTTGTTGTTCAGACAAAAGATGCTTCTGTTATTATTAAGCCCTTTTTGTTAACTCGTAGAAAGGTTTCTCGTGCTTTGAAGAATGCACTTCGTGTTGCTGCAAAAGAATATTTGACTTCTTTATGTACTATTCGTACTTCTCAAGATTTGTTTACTGATTTGATTTCTAATAAGGTTCAAAAAGAGATGAGTTTGAAATTAAAAAAACTTTATCCACTTGCTTTATGTGAAGTTCGTGTGTTTAAACTAATTGAAAAACCTGTTACTGGTAATTAATTTTCTCTTACTATGGATTCGTATACTCTTTCCCGTGTTTCTCGACGCACTTCTGCAGGTGGAATCGTTCTTGATCCTGCTTTTCTCCAGGCCCAGACATTTTTATTTAATTGTTTTCCTGCTCGAGCTCAGGCCATCTACTCAGCACTTTCTTCTCGAAACACGCAGCTTTGGACTTATAAGAATGGTTCTCTTGTTGGAGCAGCAATTACTTCGCACCCTACTGCTGAAGAGGGGGAATTGCATTTTATTGGAATCGCTCCTGAATTACAAAGTCGTGGTCTTGGTAGATTTTTCTATACTGCTCTTGAAGCCCAGGCGTTTTCTGATCGAAGAAAAATTATTGCGGTGACAGCTACTCCTGCATTTTTTGAAAGTCTCGGTTTTTTTGATCGTTCTCCTCCTGGACAAAAAAAAACTGAACGATATATGCTCAAAGCTTTGTAATTATGTTCTGAAAAATAAAATGACCCCGCCCGTTGAATGAACTTTTACAGTTCTTAGTACGATCGGTGCTTTCAGATTTTTGATCTGAATGAATAGCCCCGCCCGGATTCGAACCGGGGTCACGGGCGCCAAAGGCCCGTATACTTGACCACTATACGACGGGGCTATACTGAAGAAGCATGGAGGATGATTTATAAGGGTTTGGTTAGACTTTAGTACTGTATGGTTCAGAAGATTTTGGTTTTTGATTATGATGGGACAATTGTTGATAGTTATGCGGCTTATGCAGAACGTTTTATGGCTTTACGTGAGCAGTATCATTTGAGTAAAAAAATCAAGGACTTTAAGTCTCTTTATTCTTCTAATTTTTCTGAGTCTCTTATTAACCAAGGATTGACACCCCCGCTAATTCTTGCTTTGATTCGTGATATTCAAAAGCCATTTAATGGAAAGCCTGCACTGATTACCCCTTTTGCAGGCATGGTGAAATTGATGAATGTTTTGACTACGCAGTCTCGTGTATATGTGGTAACGTCTAATCTTACTGCCGTTATCAATGAATCATTGTCCTATTGGAAGATTCGAGGGATACAGGAAGTCTTGGGTGGAGACATTGAATTCAGTAAAGTAAAGAAACTGAAGAGTATTCAGAAACGACATCCTCATGCTGAGTTTCTCTATATTGGAGATACAGTGGGAGATGTGCATGAAGCTAAAGAGGCAGGATATACGGCGGTTGCTGTGAGCTGGGGATATCATTCTCGCACCGTATTAAAGAAGGCGAAGCCAGACTTCATTGTGGATACCCCCGAAGCATTGTTTCAGCTTCTTTGCTCAGGATTGTAGGAAGGTATATATATAGGTGATTTCTTAAGAAAAGATATGCAAGCAGGTAAAGGGGATGTTGGAAGTTGGAAGAATTGGGTGATTGGTGTGCTTGTTGTTGTTGTTTTGGTGATGGTGTTTTGGAAGCCGGGGATTAGGTTGAATCCTGCCGATAACGAAGAGTGTAAAAATCCACCAACTGTTAATGTTAGTGCAGTGCATGAAAAAGATTTGCGTGATCATTATCTTTGCGTTTGTAAATTTCCTTCTTCATTTGGTGATTCGAACACCGAAGAACATTATTTAGGTACTTTTGTGGATACTCCCCGGGCGAGTGCAAAGGCGCAGGCCGAAGAACAGTGCTCTTTTTGGGGTAGAAAGAGTGCAATAGAGGAGAATTTGCTTAGAGAGCTTAGAGAGCTAGGGGAGGAGAAGATAGATTTAAACTCTATGACATGTACCGCTTCTATTATAGATCAGAGTAAGGACGATAACCTTTGTGAGATTGCGCTCTCTAAACTTAACGCTCTAAAGGAGCCTTCGTGTGAGAAAGGTTGTTTTCCTCAATACGTGCGCAGAGGAGTTGAATTGAGCAAACTCAAAGAAAGATGCACTGCTAAAGATGAATTTCGTTGTACAAAACCAAAAGTTAATAAAATCGAAGAGAGTAGCGCTTTCCAGGACGACGTGCCTGAAGAATAAATAGTTTAGAACTGTTGTTTATATCTTCCTCGTTTTTCCACGGCAGTGAGACGTTCGAGGACTCGTGTATATGTGGTAACGTCTAATCTTACTGCCGTTATCAATGAATCATTGTCCTATTGGAAGATTCGAGGGATACAGGAAGTCTTGGGTGGAGACATTGAATTCAGTAAAGTAAAGAAACTGAAGAGTATTCAGAAACGACATCCTCATGCTGAGTTTCTCTATATTGGAGATACAGTGGGGGATGTGCATGAAGCTAAAGAGGCAGGATATACGGCGGTTGCCGTGAGCTGGGGATATCATTCTCGCACCGTATTAAAGAAGGCGAAGCCAGACTTTATTGTGGATACCCCCGAAGCATTGTTTCAGCTTCTTTGCTCAGGATTGTAAGAAGGTATATATATATAATTTCTTAAGAAAGAATATGGAAAGGGGTAAAGCTAGTTCAGGTGCATGGAAGAATTGGGTGATTGGTGTGTTGGTTGTTGTTATCTTGGTGATGGTTTTTTATAAGCCGGGGATTAGGTTGAATCCTGATGATTATTCTTCAAGGTATGATTCTGCTTTAGATTTACAATACTCTGATAATACTAACCGATTTTATATGATTGATAAAAAAGGAGAATCTATTCGTATTCAAGATTATCCTTTTTTACGTGATTTTAATTCTTTTCTTGATACTGGTGTCCCTATCAAGAAAATTCAAGGATCTGACTCTGGATTTTATGTTGACTATGCCGATGGTTCAAGAGTTTCTATTACATACATGCCCAGAAAGGACGATCGGGGAGCGATTATTACTAAAACAGGGAGGGATCGTTTTGGCGGAGAAATTATTGAACCCGCTTACCCTGAAAACCCTATATGGCAACAAATTCATGTGTATGATTCTGCTTTAAACCCTCTCTTTGCTTATACAAATGATAAAGAAAGAACACTTCTTGTTTATGGAGAGAATGAAACGGATAGATATGAGATAAGAAAAACACACTGGGAGCCAGATTCAAAGACTCGTTATTCTCATGAAAACGGATGGTGTAAAGATACTTCGGTTGTTGTCAATATTGGTGATCTTAATTACAAAACATATACTCTGAGAGAAATCTTGCGCGGAGAGTGTTTGGTCGTTTATGCAAATTATACTAGACATTACAAAAATGGCTGTTCTGTTTTTAATGAACGAAATTACAAAACATCTATTGCTAAAGAAACAAAATGTAGAATCTCTCGTGAAAATATTCCCGAGTACAAATTTATTACTTATAAGATTATTCAACCCGGCATGTATCAAGTTCTTGAAGAAAGCGAATGGAACGCTCTTGTGAGAAAGAAATTTAGCTTCTTTTCTTATCAAGAAGAATATACTTATTTTTCTTCTACTCTTTTCTCTGAACAACCTTTCTTTCAAGTTTCTTATCCTTCCTCTTCAAATATAATACAACCTTTCTCAAGGCATGAAGTCCCCCTTCCCTTTTTTACGTCTTGATGTCTCGAACGTTCAAACCTTGCCTTTTAAGGCAAGGACGTTCGTGAGCACAGAAAATCTACTGATTTTCTGGTCAGGAAACTAACAGATAGTTTCCTGCATCCAAAGCACGAGTGCCTGCGTCAAACCATGTCCTTTAGGACGTGGTGGCACATCGTGCTTGTGATTTTCATGAGAGAAAGATAGGGGGCGTGGGATAGAATAACTATGGTTTTATTAAGTATAGATATGAACAACTGAGATGTTAGACCTTCTTGGTACCTGGGGAGTGCTCTGGTTTATTGGAGCATGGGGGTTGTTTTTCTTGCTGTTCAAGATTTCAAAACGACGTTCGTGAGCGATTGGGTGGTTTATGCTTTATTAGGAGCGGGTATTTTCTTTCGTGTGCTGGAGGGAGTAGAAGGAGATTGGTCGCTCTTTCTTTTTGGTATTCTGGCCTTTTGTATCCTCGGGTTACTTGGTCTTCTTTGCTATTATGGGAAGATTTTTGCGGGAGGAGATGTCTGGCTCTTACTTGCGTTGGCATGGTATTTGCCTGGAACTACTTTTACAGCACTTAGTTCTTCTTTACTGGTCTTTGGCCTTGGCTTGTTGGGAGGAGGATTTGTGTATTTGTTGGGCTGGACGTTTGTGTTAACTGCTCGCTCTCCGCACTTATGGTGGAAAGAAGTGTGCAGACAAACAACGTTTGGAAGAATTGGGTGATTGGTGTGCTTGTTGTGGTTGTTTTAGTGATGGTGTTTTATAAGCCGGGGATTAGGTTGAATCCTGAAAAAGGAAAAGTAGCGGATACGGACTCTTCAGAGGCCGTGGATGATTTTCTTTCTTGCGAGAAGAAAAGTTTGCCTGCGGATTATGCTTCATTGACAGGAGACAGCAAAAAGTTAGCTGAATTAGCTAAATTAAATGCAGGGATCTATTGTTGTGAAAACGATATTAATTTAAAAACGACTTTGAACGCTCTCAATGAAGATTGTTGTTCTCGTTATCCTGGTGCTACGTGGTCTCCAGGAAATTTAAACATTGGTGTCAGCGGTTCTTGCACTCTCCCTTCTCCCGGTTGGCTCCGTATTAAAGAGGATGTCAGGCAATTACTTGATTGTCAAAAACTTCACCGAGATAGTTATGATGATTCAGTTTTAAGTTGTAAGAAAAATGTGTGTAGTGCATCGCTGAAACAAGGATATACTAATTCTATTTGTGTTCGGCTAGCTTCTTCCTGAATTGTTAAGCTTTTTTCTTAGAACTGTTGTTTATATCTTCCTCGTTTTTCCACGGCAGTGAGACGTTCGAGGACTCGTGTATCTTTGATGGTTTTGGTGTAGCTGGTAAGGAAGGCTGTCCAGAGCTTTGTTGCATCCTGATAATGCTTGGCTTCTAAGGCTTCTTTGAAGACATGCAGGTCAGTTGCTTTATCTTCTGCTCTTGCAGATTCATAGCCCAAGCCAAAGTCGATGAGGACAAGATTTGTTTTGGTATCCTTCTTTTTTTCATGTATCATGATGTTTGAGGTGGTGAGATCACCGTGAATGAGGTGGGCATTGTGGAGTTGTGCAATGAGTGTACCTAATTGTTTTACAAGTGTTTGCTTGTTTGTTGCTTTGTCAAGTGTGTCGGCGAGCTTTTTACCTTTTACTTCTTCAAGGAGAAGGGTTGTTTCCGTTTGTTGTTTGAGGTGCGGGACGGGGATGCCTGCTTGTTTGGCTTTGATGAGGAGACGGGCTTCTGTTTTGGTACGTGTCTTTCTGAGTTTGAGATCAAGGTGCGGATGACGATAGGATTTTACACTACGCTCTTTGAGGATACCTTCCTTTGTTTTGTATATTTTTGCTTCTGCGGCGTGGAAGAGGAGTTTTTTCATAGTGTTTTTAAGGAGCACTCATTTATAGGGCTTATGGACTGGAAAGAACTCCTTAAAATCACCGGGATTCCGGTGTTTCTTGCAAGTTTATGTTGTGTTGCTCCTCTTGTACTGGTTTTATTAGGACTTTCAACCGTTAGTTTTGCAACTTCTTTAGCGGATACTTTGTATGGCGATTATAAATGGGTCTTTCGAGGAATTGGCATTCTTGCTTTGAGTGGTAGTCTTTTCCTTTATTTTCGAAATAAAGGCATTTGTACACTTGATCAGGTACGGCGAAAACGTATCTATGTGCTTAACATTTTGTTAGTTACGTTTATTGTCTCTGTTCTGGGTTATGTTGTCTGGTTGTATGTTATTGTTCATTATCTTGGCGTTTGGCAAGGAATCTGGAATTAAAGTTTCATCTTTTCCTATATCCGAAGATTTTATTATATGTCGGATGATCACTTATACTCAGAATGAATACAAAGATATCTATTTTATTTCCTTCAATCGTATACAACATGCGCCAAAAATGAGAAAGCTCTATACGATTAAGGTTGGTAATACCCCTTGTGAGATATTCTTTTGGGATAAGTTCCTTTTTGATTGGATCTCCATATTGGGGATTTATTTTTAGAATTTCTATTTTTTGCTGTATTGACCGAAGGAGCGCGTGTGCTTCTTTGTCGTTTCTTTGTTTCAATATCATGAAACTTTCTTTTGCTTGTTCTCGTAACAAGACACGAACTTCTTTTCCTGCAAACATTAGACTTCAAGTGCTCCATCAAGCATTGATTGGAGATGTGCTGGTTCAGTGTATATCCATAGTACCCCTCGTGGCCCATACATGATTTTTCCACTACGCCAGAGATAGTTCAAGATAACGAGTAGTGTTTGATGCATAATTTGTTTGGGCAGTTTTTCTTTGAGTTCGCTCAGTTTGAGTGGAACGTCTCTGTGTTTTTGAAGCGTTGCTTCTACCATTAAAACGGTTTGCAAATTGGGATAGCGTTTGATTTCATTTTTCTCTTTTTGTTGCACTTCGGTACTGGTTATTTTCATTTTTGCTCCTTATTGTATATCAGTTGATACTTTTTAGGTATTTAAATGTATTCTTTTTCTTTTATAACTTCATCTTTTTGCCGAATTTTTTAGCAAATTTCATCATAGTCTTTTGATCAAGGGGTTTTCCTTCCAATGATGATTGTGACTTAAGCATGTCTTTGAGCATGTTGTATTGTTTGAGCAGGGCTTTAATTTCTGCATTAGTGGTGCCTGAACCTTTTGCAATTCTTCCAATTCTTCCCGCTTCTGTTTCAATGCATTCAGGATTTTCAATTTCTTTTGGAGTCATGGAATTGATTGCATGTTTCCAGCGTTTTACTTTTGCTTGTTGGGCATCTAAGGCTTCTTGGGGGATTTTTGCTTTTCCTAGCCCTGGAATCATACTCATTATTTTATCCATGCTTCCCATTGATTCCATACTCTCTAATTGTGTTTGTAAATCGCGTAATGTGAATTTTCCTTCTTGCAAGCGTTTTTGTTGAGCTTCAATGGTATCTTTGTCTATGACTGAATGTATTTTTTCCATTAATGATGCAAGATCACCCATGCCCAGGAGTCGAGAGAGGAACGTATCTGGATCGAATGTTTCAAGATCTGCTGGTTTTTCTCCTGTACCGATGAAGAGAATTGGGGCTTTGACTTCAGCACAGGCGGTGAGTGCTCCTCCTGCTTTGGCAGTGGAATCCATCTTTGTAATAATCACTCCGGTAATTTGTGCAGTTTCTTTGAAGGCCTGGGCTTGTTTCTTTGCTGTTTGTCCCACATCGGCAGCCATGACTAAAAAGGTTTCAGTTGGTTTGGTGAGCTTGACAACTGTTTTTAGTTCGGTAATAAGTTCTTCAGAAAGCGCGTCTCGTCCTGCTGTGTCTATGAGTACGAGATCAAAGGCCTTGAGTTGTTCTTGAAAGTGCTTGTATATTTTTGAGGGATTTTTTTCTTCAGGAAGGATAAAACACGGGATTTTGAGTTTGTCTGAGAGTTGTTTTAACTGGAGGGCTGCTGCGGGGCGATGGACGTCAAGAGAAAGGGTACAGACTTTCTTGCCGCGTTTGCCATAATAACTGGCAAGTTTTCCGAGTGTGGTCGTTTTTCCTTGTCCATAGAGGCCGAGCACGATCCAGACATTTTTTTCTTGTAGTGCAAGGGTGCGTTTCTCTCCTAACAACGCACGAAGTTCATCATGGAGAAGTTTGATAAGATGTTCTTTCTTTTCGATACCTGCAATACGCTCATCTAATGCGGTTTGTTTGATTTTTTTGGTGATTTCAAGGACTACTTTGACATTAACGTCTGCTTCTAAGAGGGCACGTTGGAGGTCTTTAACGAGCGTATCTACGAGGTTTTTGTCTAAAAAGAGGGCATTTGCTATCTTATCGGTTGTTTTCTTCAGGGCTTCTGAGAGCTTTTCAAGCATAGAAAGTGATATGGGGGACGGTATTAAAGAGTATGGGTTAGCGTCCGCGGTTTTTGAGGATTGTTTTTATTGGTAAGAAAGGCATATATATATATAAAATTTAGAAGAAGCATGAGTATAGGAAAGAACTGCTTTCTTTTAGGCTTACTTTTTATTCTAGCATCTATACCTTTCACTTCTGCAGATGTTGGAGGTTATTCTTCTTCAATTAAGAAAGAAGAATGCTACAAATCTCCTGCAGATATTCCTTCAGGAATGTTTGGGTGTTTTGCTATTTGTAATGCTAATCCTCTGTGTATAGATCCTCCAGAAGAAATCAAGGAAGAGGTAACATGTTATTTCCAGAATTCAGACGGTGAACAAGAATGTTATGTTAGTGATAAAGTTGAAGCACGGTGTAAGGGAGTTAGTCAGTGTTCTAATGGAGTTTATGCAGGTCATGGAAAGCAAATAACTTGGAAAAGTACTTGTGGAGGATATCAATATACGATTCAGGATGGAAATAATGAAAAAGTTATTTTTGAATGCGGGAAGGGAAAAACTAATTCAAGTTTAATTACGGGAGGTTTTAGATTTGCTCATTGGCAGTGTTACAATGGGGAAAAAGAAAAGAGTGGCAGTGAAAGTTCATGTAAGCCGAGTGGTCTCTGGAAAAAATATGCAAAAGAATTTTGTGTCAATAAATGTGATTCAGCTGGCAAATGTGGAGTAAATTCTTTTAGTATTGGAGAGAGCTGTTATTTTGATGGCGAAGATGTAGCTGAAGAGCCAGAGAGTGTAACTCTTCTTCCTATTGAGAATACTCTTGCACTTGACAAAGAGACCCTTGTTTGTAAAGATAGTTGTCCATTAGATGGCAAATGTTATCAATTTGGCTATAGAAAGAGCGGAGATTTCTGTTCTGATTCTGGAAGTTTTGAAAAACAGTTTAAAGAAGAAGCAAAATGCGAGAATAATTTTGAATGTGGTTCAAATGTTTGTGTGAATAGTAAATGTGTAAGTCAAGGATTTATAGAGAGTATTATTGCCTGGTTTAAGAGATTGTTTGGTGGGTAAATATTATTATTCCAATCCCAGATTCTTTAATACTGTTTTCTTTGTAAAGGGTGTATTTTTTCTTGATACGTGCCGGCTATTTCTTTTGGGGTTTTTATAATTTTGATATATGTTTAAAATTACAGAAAGGTATATATATATATATATGATTTCGTAGTTCTTGTTATGAAGACAGGAAAAGAGGGTGCTGGAAGTTGGAAGAATTGGGTGATTGGTGTGCTTGTTATTGTTATTTTGGTGATGGTGTTTTATAAGCCGGATGTACGGTTGAGTCCTCCCCTTGATGATGATGATGATGATGATGATGATATATGTGATGATTATTATGTGATGATTATGAGGATGATCCATCGCCAAATTCCACCGGTACTAGTACTCCACCGACAAATCCACCATCGCCTTATATCCCCGGTCCAGGCGCTAAGTCTTGTGGGCCAAAGGCAATCAATAACATCCTACGTCTTTTTCAAATGGATCCGATCGATCCGGCCGTGCTCAATCATTTGATTAGAAAAAATGGCCGTGGTTTCTTGAGAAACGTTTTTTCTGTATTTGATTCAGAAGCACGTGATATCACGTGGCAAAGTGAGATGCTTAATGGACTGGATTTATTGGGTTTTGAAGCGACGTCGATTAAGAAAGATGATCTTGGTAGTTTTTTTGACGATATGGACAAGGGTACTGATGCAGTATTACTGGTTCTTTTACGAAGCAGTCTATTAAGCTATCACTGGGATGCCATTTATATAAAAAAAGAAGTCAATGGGTCACTGGTTGGATTCCAAGAAAATCCAGCCCTCGGTGAATGGACTATTAGAGACGCCTGGATTATCAATTCCAAGAAAATCCAGCCCCCGGTGAATGGACTATTAGAGACGCCTGGATTATCACTAGACTAGATGACAGTGTCCCAAACAAGTATTTCGCGGTTTAGGAAAATGTCAGGAACATTTTCCTAACATTTCTCTGCTCTATTTTCATTGAACGGTTCGCACGCTATCCCCATACCGTAGCCTTGTGTGGAGGATGGAAGGTTAGATTAAAAATGTTGTTTACCTAACTACCAACCTTAATCGTATAGAGCTTTCTCATTTAAATTAATTTTTTATAAAGTTAGTAACTATCCTTGTATCTCCCTCGAGATTCTACTTTTTTAAACTTGAGGAGGAGTTTAATAGCATATTAGATTGGTTAGAAAATGTTTATCCTGATACCGTTATTGGTTTTAATAATGCTGCTAATGAAGTGGCCGCTTGTGCAATAGGTAGAGTTCATCCCGTGAATGGTTTTCATCCTAGAACGGATAACTGCGGATCTGGTCCCTTTAAGGATTTATTTACTGATGTTACTTGTAATTGGGATGAGTGTTAGTGCACTCTTTGACTTCTTGTACTGGTGAGGATTGTTTTTATGTGTTATGGCTAAAGACATAGTTGAAAGACCCAAGTGCCCTAGCGGATGTAAAGAAACAGGCTATCCTCGATTAACCTCTGTCTTGCCCATTGGTACTAGGGGTACTTGCGAGGCCAGTTATACCATTTCCTGTGTAAATGATATTATAGGGTCTGAATCGGATACTCTTTCTACAGAAACGGAATAACTTTTTTATTCCACTCCCAGATTCTTCAATACTGTTTTCTTTGTAAAGGGGAGAAGGTCTTTGTAGGATTGTCCGGTGCCGAGGAAGAAAATGGGTTTGTTGGTGACTTGGGCAATGGAGAGAATCGTGCCAGCCTTTTCGTCAATATCTGCTTTAGTAAGGATTGAACCATCGATGCCTGCTGTTTCATTAAATGTCCGGGCTTGGTCTAGTGCATCGTTGCCTGTAATTGATTCTCCGACAAATATTTTAAGATGCGGTTTACTTACTCGAATTATCTTTTCCATTTCTTTCATAAGATTAGTTTTGGTGTACATTCTTCCCGCGGTATCGATGAGGACGACTTGTATGGCATGAGCTTTTGCATATCCGATTGCATTGAATGCAATACTTGCAGGATCTGCTTCATAGGTTCCTTTAATGCAAGGGACGTTGAGTGCTTTTGCATGATGTTCTAACTGTTCAATTGATGCTGCACGGAAGGTATCCCCGGCAGCAAGAACGCAGGAGATTTTATTTTGTTTGAGATAGTGTGCTACTTTGGCAATACTTGTTGTTTTTCCTGTACCATTGATACCGAAGAAAAGAATGACATAGGGGCTTCCCTTCTTTTCTTGTATTGCTGTGAGAAGCGAGGGCGGTTCTTGAAGGATGGAAAGAATTGATGATTTAAGTGCTTCTAGAATTCTTGTTGGGGCTTCTTGTTTTTTACAATTGAGTCCGACTAGCTCTTTTTTCAATGATTCTCGTATTGCTTCAACTGCTTCGAGCGCCGTGTTGTTTTCTAAGAGGATGATTTCTAAGTCTTCAAATGCATCATTAAAGTCTTCTTCTGAAAGTTGAGCGGCTGTAAGTTTTTTAACGAGTTTTGAAAAGAAAGATTCTTTTTCTTCTTCTTGTTTTGTTTCGAGAGTTGGAGCAAGGATTGCTTCTACTTCTTGTTCTGTTTGTTGTTCTTGTTTTGTTTGTGTTTTTTTTGTTTGTTTTTTTGTTGTTTCTTTCTTTTTTGCCTGTTTTTTTACACTCTTTGTGGAAGGTTTTTCTGTTTTTCCTACCCAGGATTTGATTGTTTTTTTGAGGAAATCGAACATATGCTTCTTTCTGTTTACCAGTATTTAATCGTACTGGTGTATACGACTATACGTATTTTTATATAGCAAGAGGGCGGAATGAAAGTATGTTGAGTTATACTGATCTTTATGAGGTGGTACGTAAAGAGAAATATGGGGATGTGCTACAAGGTTTGCCAAAAGGCTTTTTAGAAGATATCATGGCATTTTTACAAGAAAAACGAGGACAAACCACTAAAGATGATGGGCTGTTTCAAGAAGAAGTGGTGAAACAACGAAAGCAATTAGATAATTCTCTTGCATTATGTAAGGAATTGATGCGATTGCGTCGGAAAAAATTGTTACAATTGGTGCACATTGCTACTGAAACAGGAATTATGAAACGAGATTATGAAAATATGTTGCCCTTTGAACGAACGATGTTTGATTCGTTTGTACAAGCAGCGGAACGTTCTGATAAAGAAATGCAAAAAATCCTTCATTCTTCAGCAGTTACTGTGCCTACACAGAAGATGATTTTATTTACGCAACCGGTAGAACCTTTTGTGAGCATGACGGGAGAAATGTTGGGGCCGTATGTGACTGGAGAATTAGCACATTTAGATGCCTCAATTACTGATGTGTTGGTACAGGGTGGAAAAGCAACGTACGTTGATTAGCGTAAGAAACCTACGGTTTCTTAACGCATCAACTTCCCTTTCTCTCTTAACGCATCAACTTCCCTTTCTCTCTTAACGCATTATCCCACGAACTGATTAGCGTAAGAAACCCATGAGTCTCCGCGAGGGTCATTTCGAGCGGTTGGAAATAGATCGGTCATTTCTAATGCATATACTTTTCCTATTTCTCTCATAAATGTCTCTGCTCGAAACCAACGGTCTCTTTCTGTTTCTCCTTCAAATGAGAAGCTAACTTCACTCTTCCTCCCAGTATAAGCTAGTGTTTTTCCATCAGGGCGGTACTTGAGTTCTTGATGCCGTAGGGTAAATAGTTGGAAAGGCAGGTTTTTGATTCCTTAGTTTGTTTAAAACAATTCGTATACTTGATTTTAGAGGTATTGTAGAAGTTTATTTGGGAATCTTCCGGTATCACTACAATGATAGACTTTATGGAATTGTTGATTATATTCCCCTTGTATTGTGTATTTTTTTTCTAACCAGGCTTTATTTTCTTTCGAAAGGGCGAGTTGGGGGGCCTTAAATTGGGTAGGGGTTTGATTGAAACATTCTTTGAATGCTTGGACTCCTGGTTGAAGATACTCTTCATTGCGGAGAATTTGAAATTCGCGATTGGTGTGATAGACCCCATGCAGTCCGAGCGTTTTATTGAGAGAACGTATATACTCGCACCAAGTTTTATTGGAGCTGATGCTTTCGTTTTGGAAGAGGGGAATTACCCAAAGCACCTCTGCTTTGCGGAGATATTCTTCTTCACAAGGAATTCCGGGAGTAACATCGTCTATTTCTTGGTGTGAGCATGCACGAATCAGAAAGAAGGCAAGGATGAGTGTTCCTAGGATGAGCATTGCTTTATGTGCTTTTTTGCTCTTTTTTTTCAAAGCCTCTAGGGGGAACTGGCTTTTTGTGGAATTCCCCCATATGTTTATAGTGACTTTGAATATAATTGAAGTAATCTTATTTTCTTTTAAAAATATAATTTATTACACTACTGTTAAAAGTCACATTATTTTTATAAATTAATTGAGAATTATTCCATTGATTTTTTATCAATCTTTCAATATCTTTTATTTGCTCTTCTGTACTTTCTAATTGAAGAAATTTCCATTCTAATTCTTTTATACATTCTAAAACTTCTTTTTCTCCGCCTTCAACATCTACTTTGATTAGATCATACTCTGTTTTTATCCCTAATTTTTTACATTTGCTTTTTGTTAATTTTATTGCATTTACTTTTATTTCTTTATTTGCTCTTCTATTTACTCCTGCTACTGAGCTGCTTCTATCATTCTTTCCTTCTTCTATGTACATTGTTTTTTGCTTTCCTTTTCCCACACATGCTTCTATTATCTTACATAGTACGTTTTTTCCCATGATTTTTATTGCTTCTTTTTGAGGTTCTATAGAAATTACTTCTACATCTGGATTATATTTTTTTAAAGTGTATGCAAATTGTCCAATATTGGCTCCTATATCCAAACAAGTATTTATCTTTCCTGCACGAGTTATTATGGCTTCTATCTCTTTTGGATACCATTGTAATAACAGGGGTGTGTTTTTATCACTATAGTAGAAATCTCCACCTAAAAACTTTATTTTATCTTGTTGGAAAATAAAGAGATGTATTGCTCTCATTATGTACATTATTGATTCTGATTTTGGCCTAGATGAACCAAATATGGATTTTATACCGCCGAATTCATTTATTATGCCTTGAATCATATTAGTTTTTTAAGAAAATTGAAGTTTATAAATTAAATTGGGAATAAGCCTCCAGGGGGAATCGAACCCCCGACCCTTAGTTTACAAAACTAATGCTCTGCCAACTGAGCTATGGAGGCATTCTATACCTTTTCTTGTAAGAAAAGTTCTAGTCTCAAAAGAACACATTAAAGGGGTTAAAAAGGTTGTGCGTAAGCTTAAATATCGTTCTTTATAGCTGAAATTAGAAGGTCCTGTCGTCTAACGGTTATGACACATCTTTGACGTGGATGGGGCCCCAGTTCAATTCTGGGCAGGACCACTTTCCTTCTTTTTTCTCTTTTCTTGCCCTTTTATCACTTACTAAGTAAGTTAGTTATTCACTTACTAATAAGTTTTATATAGCCTTATATGGTTCATGTGCTGGAGAGAGGATGAAGAAATATTTACTCTTAGTTGAAGACGAACGTATTTGGGAACAGTTTAAGAAAGTTATTCAAAAAGATTTGAATACTGAAATTTTACAATTAATTCGTGAAAAAGTTGAGGTGAAACATGTACGGAAGTAGAGGACAAACGGTGATTGTTTTTGTGATTATTGCACTTGTGTTAGTGGGAGGCATTTTGGGATACTTTGCCGTGCAGAAAGGATTATTGGGAAAGCAACAGAGTGAATCGTTTAATGCGGTTTATCAGTATTATGATCAGTGTGTTGAACAAGCACTTTCTGAAGGAGTAGCTTTAGCGGGGTTGCAAGGGGGATGGGTATATACTCCTACGTACGTGGAAGGAAGTACGCGTTATCCTAGTGGTTCAGCACTCTCATTTCTAGGACAAGGTATTCCGTATTGGTTATATGTTAGTGGTAATGGGGGGTTGACTGAACAAGTTCCGACGAAATCAATGATGGAACGAGGAATTGCACGGTATATTCAAGAACAAATTGCTCTCTGTGATTTTGGACCATTGTACGTACAAGAATATGAAATTGGAGTTATGGTTGATAAAGTTGTTGTGCGTGTGGGTGAAAGTAAGGTTGATGTTTCGGTACAAGGAGAATTATCAGTTATGCGTGATGGACAAGAAGCGAAGGTCACTTCGCGTAGTTATTCATTGCCTAGTCGATTGGGAGCATTATATGATCAAGCAATTGCTTGGTATACATTCCAGAAGAAAACTGCGTTATTAGAAAATTATACTGCTGATGTGTTAGTTAATTATGCTCCTGTTGATGGAGTTACTGTTCAATGTGGCCCTCAAGTTTGGCAAACTCGAGAAGTGGTAGAAACAGTACGTGAAGGATTGAGTGCAAATATTGGGGCTTTGTCTTCTGAACGTGAAGGCTATTTCAAAGTACCTCGCGAAGGAAGTGCTCCTGTGCGATTTTTGAGTGATGCTTCTTGGCCAGGAAGAATTGAAATTTATGGTGACGGAGTGAGTCAAGAGACACTAATTGCTCAACCTATTGGAACTCAACAAGGACTTGGAGCACTTGGCTTTTGTTACGTACCCTATCATT
>VGKT01000007.1 GCA_016866955.1 Candidatus Pacearchaeota archaeon
AGTTGTAATAATATAAAAAAATTATTTCTTAATACAGGATCTCAACACTTTCAACACGTTTTCACGTTGGGTTGGAGTGAACTTCACTGCGCCTGCAAGGTGGTGTCCCCCGCCGTTTGGAAATGCTTTAGGCAATTCTTTTTCGAGTTTTTCGATGAAGGTATGTACGGAGAAACCAGAGGCTTCAGTTGCACGAATCGTCACCAGATCAGGGAGAATACCTACTGAGACGAGTGCATCGGTCTTCAGATCGAGTTGTGCTTTGTCATGTAACATACCAACACACATTCCTGGCTTAGGATAGGATCCGCGTGGATATGCTTGTTCAACTTCTAATGTTTGTAAGGTTACTTTCCCAATTTTTTCTCGAACAGCATTTGCTTCAGCAATAGCAAGACCCTTCAGTTCAAGACCTCGAATATAGGGACCAAGTAACGCAACGAGTTTCTTTTGTTTGTCCATTGGTTCACCAAAGACCGTTTCAATATATTCACGAGCTTCCATGAACCGTAATTTTGCTGAGACAAAATCAATCATTGCTGCAATATCGTGCATCATTTGCTTGGTGTATCCCTTTTCTTGTGCAATATGAAGATAGGCTTCCATGACTTGTTTATTATCAATGCGATCTGCAAGTCCGGCCATTGCTGCAATGTACGTGGCGGAAAAATCAGGATTGATGAATCGAGCAAATTCAGTACATAACATACCTGCAGAATACTTTGCACCATCTTCTCCAACGAGAAATGGATTGATGTGTACGAGTGTTTCAGGAGAGGTTACATCCTTTTCATCAAAGACGTGATGATCAACTACAATGAAGTCAATGCCGTGAATACGTCCTTGTTGAATACCCATCAAGCTTTCTTCTCCTGAACCAGTGTCTACAATAACCACTAAGGGCATTTTATTAGAGAATTTTGCTTCACTTCTCAGCGAGGTTGCAGAATCTTTGATAGAATCTTCAATTTCATACATGGGTGCTGCACAAGGGGCACGCGTATAATATTCCCATGCTGCTTTGCCCGGACCATGTTGTTTTTCGATGAGGGGAACAATTGCGCGTTCAAGTGCAAACCCTGAACAATACCCATCTGCATCGTTATGATGACGTACGATAAGCGGGCGATTTTGAATAATTGCTAATCTGATTTCTGTTGCAGCTTTTACGAAACGATCTTTCAGCTTTTCAAGAATAGGAGAATAAGTAAGGAATGTTGGAGGGATGATGGTGGCGCGTTTACGTTCTTTATCTGCCAATTCTTGTTTTGCTAGTGCTGCTTCAGGACCTTTCAAAAGATGTAATTTCATGATTTCTCCTTCCATTGCTCCTCCGAATTCTTTGATTTCGACAAGCGCTTTTACCATGTCCCCTTCTACTACGGAAGGATATGCACGTACTCCTGCTCCTTCAAATCCTTTCATGGTGAGCACACCTGAACCGTCTGTAATTACAAATAAGGTTGGGCCTGAGGTTTGGACAATCCGATCGACACTTCCCAGTACTGTAACGAGCTTCCCTTCGTGTTCTTCAAGATTCAGTTCTCCAATCGCACATTCTACAGAGGCCCGAGGTTGCGGTTGAAATGAAGGACTGCGGTGCTTAAATCCAGCACCAGAATGTTGTTTTTTATGCATTCTTGTATTTCCTATTACTCTTGCACTATTCGGTGGTGGTTTAAAAATGTTCGTTTAGGAAGATTTTTATAGGATTCATATTGAAATTTGTAATGCCTTTTGTAAAAAGCTTAGAAGATCGTGACTTACGTGAGGATCAAGGGTCAGCTTTGTCGGTTCTTGATTTTTTAGTACCCGCTTTTGAAGGAGGAACTAAATTATATTATGCTGCTCAGTGTTTAGGCATAGATGAAATTTATCGATTTGCTCAATATTCTTCTTCAGATTTAATAGAAATGGGTGCTAGACCCCAAGATGTTTCAGCACTTGAACTGGCCCTGCGGTCTTCTGGGGTATCTTTATTAGATACTCAAAAACGTAGGGCTGATGGGTGGGTAAAGCTGGGTAAAAAACGTCGATTTTATAGAAAAACTACATTTGATGTAAAAAAAGACGAAAAGGATGCCGTTTGTGTTAATGGTGTAACTATCCCTGTTCCTAAGACTGGAAGACATACTCTTACTCAAGATAAAATTTATCTTATTTATAACAGTTTCAGAAAAAATCATGATTTGGATAAAACGAGTGAGATTGTAGGGGTAACTAGAAATACTATTCAAGAATATTTGAATAAAGCAGGAGTATTGATGACTAAAAAAGAATTGATTGCTAATGGTTTATTGCTAGATTAAATTTCTCATTTTTTTCCTCCTGAAAAGAACCAAGAATTACGCTTTGGTAGGGCGAACCTGTAGACTATGCTGAAAGTTTTTATTATTTGCAGGAAGATTACGCTTTGGTAGGGCGAACTGTGTGAAAAGGAAGAATTTATGTGCTCTTTCTCCTCCTTTTTCTTCATGTCTGTTGAAACTATTTACCTTGACCCTGGATCTCCCGTTGTTTTTGGAGGTTGTGCAGATTTAGGAGACCTTGCAGAATCAACATGGCATATAGGTGTTGGTCAAACAGGTACAAGAGTTTTTCTAGTTCCCGCTTACGACACTCCTAAAAATAGAGTACATGAATTATCTACTGTTCGGGAGCTTACCGGGGCTGCTTTAAAATACTATCATCAATGCGCTAAGACGGTTCTTGGTCCAATAATGGAAATAAGGTACTTTTTCTCTTTTTTTCCCTCGTAAGGGGCTAAAAATTCGGTTAATGGAGCTTGTGCGAACGGGTTATACGGGTGCTAAAATCGTATTTATTACGATTAAGAAGAAGAAAAAGATTAAGAGAGTTAATATTATTGAAACTATAGAATAGGTCTTCTTTAAGGATTTATCTCTTAAATTAAAGCAAGATAAAACGAAACTGATCAAACAAATTATAAAACCTAAATAGACTAATTTATCCAGGTATTTTCCATCACCTAGGGTATTGGGAAAAATCAAATTAAAAAAAAATAGAAGGGTACCAACAACAGCAAGTATAAGGGCGAGAGTATCCTTTTTCATTAGTATCTCTATTTACTTTTCTTAATATACTTTCTGATCGGGCGCGTCAGGGCGCTTCGCGCCCTTGAAACGAATGAGGTTTGTTATCTAGAACGTGGGTGGTGTGGGGTGGCTTAACCGCACTTTTAGACTATGCTGGAAGGTTTGACCTTAAAATAAAAAAATAAAAAAATAAAAATTGATTTTTTTATGAAGTTTTTATTTTTTTTTGCCTCTAGAACTGTAATTTCTCATGAGCTTGCCTAGACCTATGGTAAGGAAGGATAGTGCAATAATCCAGTCTGAAAACATCTTCTCTATGCCTATGCCTACAAGAGGAAAAAGGTAGACTATTCCTATTAAGGTAACGAGCCAAGCGGTTAATTTTGCCATGTCAAACACCCCCTTTCAGATGCATAGCTAAGTAAAAAAAGAGGTATTTAAATAAATTGCTCTTTAAAAGAAATGAAGGTGTTGATGCGAACGTGATAACGTGCTTCGCGCGTTGAGACGCATGGAGTTTTCTAGAACCGTGGATCGATACTTCTTGAAAGATTAACCGCACTTTTAGACTATGCTGGAAGATGGTGGTTTTAGCAAGAAGTTTCAGCTTTCACGAAATGGATTGTTATCGAGATAGTCTTGTTCTTCGGGTGAAACGGACAGCGGGTCTTGAGGGGTATGCAGGAGTTCACGTAGCTCGAGTTGATAGTATCTTCCGAGCGAGGCTTCCTTGCACGGTTTGGGAAGGGGGCGATAATAGATGTTAAGATCGTCTGGAATTTGGGGAGGCACTGGTATGTGTCCTTGGTGGGCTTGAAAGTATTGAGCATCAGCAGGAACGGGAAGTTCCCTGTTTGTTTTATGGTTGAGATCCAATGCAAAGTATTCTTGGATGGGTTCACGATAGGTGCCTGCACGAATGGCTTGCTCTGCCTGTTTACGCACCTGCTCATTGTGCTTCTCTTGCTGTTTCGGTGTTAACCACCAACGTTTTTGTTCCATTTACTAATGAGTGCGATGCCCAGAATACCGATAAAGGTGACGATAATGGCTGAGAGGAGGAGGGAATTGTTTGCGGGGTTGAGTTTAGTGACTAGTTCGGTGATAACGTCCTTCCAGGCAAGGGCGATGACCAGGCCAAAAGCGGTTATGATGGCTGTGGAGGCTTGATTGCGAAATTCTGACTTGAGAAAGCTTGCTTTTTGAGTGGCAGATCCAAACAGCTGTTTGGCAAGCGCTACCTGAGCTACCGTCGCTGTTGAGGGTGTTTTGGGTGTTTGTTTGGGTGTTTGTGCCATGGTTAGGAGTCCTTGATGAGGTTGGAGGTGCAGAGGAGCACAAACATAAACCAAACACCTGCAGCGATTGCCAGGCGTGTTTGTTTCTGTACCTCTTTACGAACTGAACGGGATAGTGCCATTCTATTTGTTTTATCTTACAGGAGTTTATAAAATTATGTTGCGAACGGGTTATTTAGTTTGTTTCTTGCCCCTCTGCTCTTTAAATTCTTTCCAAATTTCGACTATAATATAAATTAGCCATAAAAGCATGCCCAAACTCCCTAGAATGGTGTAAATAAATATCCCCTGCTTCATCATCTCCAGAATATAAGATAAACCTTATTGAAAATAAGGTATACTGTATATTAAATAATAGTAACTTTGAAAATTGAGTGGTTTGCATAGATCTTTCTTGCTTTGTTAATTGCTTTGTGGCCGGGCGACGCGGCGCTTCGCGCCTTGAAACGAATGAGGCTTATGTTTTTGGATGAGGGGGGAGGGGTATACTTAACCGAACTATAGGATTACTCTTGATCTTGTGTGTTTTACTGAGAAGTTTGCGTTTTGGGATGAAGGGGGAGACCCCTCCATTTCGCTTGGAATATAGACCATTAGCCATATTGCTTAATTATTAGTTAAAACGCCAGAAAGAGGGCCCTTATCCGGTACGTTTGACCATAATAAAATGCCCTCTTTCAGGCAAAGAGGTATGTGTTGGTATATTGTATATGTTCCAGTATATAAATGTTGTGTATTTTGGGGATTTCTTTTGTACTTAGAGGGGAAAGAGATGGGATAGTGAGGGGTTGTTTGTTTACTTTTGGTGTTGTTTTGGGATTGTTTGAGTTGTTTAAACGTGTGGCTTCTGTCCTTTTTCGTGAAGGGAGGGGTTGTTTGTACTTTGCTTGTTCTTTTAGGGGGCTTTTTTTTCCTGTTGCAACAGGTGTTTGAATAAGGTTATTTGGTGTTTTGTACTTTATTTTCCCTGTTTGGGGTGTTTATTATGCTTTTATTTTTCCTTTGCTTTATCGTCTATAAAGGCTTAAACAAGCGTTATATTTATAAAGGTGCTGTTCTGATAAGATATATGTTTGATTGGTTATTCGGATCGAAGTACGCCCGTCTTGAGGCAAAGGTACAAGATAGTTTTTCAGGGGTAAAAAAGGATATGGAAACAGCTGGAAAATGGATTAAACACCTTGATACGCAAGACAAACAGGTGTTTGATACTCTTTCTGAAATTAAACGGGAAATAGCGACGATAAAAGACGAACTTGCTTCTTTACGCGAAGGTGTTGATTTGGCTGTTGGAGGAAAAGGATACGAACAGGTGTTTGCGAAATCGCCTGTTCGAGGTAAACAAACGGCTGTTTTAGGTGATGAAAAAGGTGTTCAAACGACTGTTCAAACAGGCAATTTTTACGAAATTTTAAAGGGACTAACTTCAAATGAACGAATGCTGATTATTACGGTGGCGAATAGTGATATGAAGCTCAGTTATGAAGATTTGGCATTACTTTTAGGAAAAGAGCGAGCTACGATTCGAGGGCAGGTAAATAGCATTAAACAGAAATGTGAGGGGTTGTTGTGCGAACTTACAGAGAAAAATGGGAAAAAAAGAGTGTTTGTACCCACAGAAGTTCGCAACAAACTAGCCAAATATGCAAAAGTGAGAGTTAAAACTGAGGGAAAACCGGGGAAAAAGGATGAAAAACCAGTACTATTCGAAGAAAACGACACAAGTGAGAGTTTGTAGGGAACTTTTCCGTGCGTTTTTGGGAACTGAAGTGAGGGTTGGTTGGACGAATGAAAACAACCGATCTGATCAGCATTAGAAGAAAAAAATACCAAGAGTGAGAGTTTAACCCGAACTTTTCAGCGGTAGGGGTTGAAAAAAAGGGTTATTTTTACTTTAGAGTATGATTTGCAACTATTTAATCGGTATGCCGAAATCCTATCCTTCATACAAGGCTACAAGTGCTGGTAGGGAAGCACTTTGGGTCATTGCAAGTGGGATCGAAAGAATGATTTTCTTGTTGTTTTGCTTCGTTTTGACGAGCGGAACGCCTTTTTTGAGGAGTTTGAGTACATACTCTCGGGCAGAAATCTCAGAAAGATGTACCCGCTGTGCAAGAAGAGGATAATCGACTGTATTTCCTTCAAGTTGTAGTTGATAAATCGTTGCATATACCGTAAATTCTTGTTTTGTCAAGGTTTTGATCTGGTGTTTAAGCTTTTTTTGTACTTCTTGATACGAAGAAACGATGCTTTCAAGTTCGGTTAAATCTTTTTTTTCTTGTGTTGGATTCTGCTCCTGAGTAAATACCCCTTCATTTCCAGTGTATTGGTTGGTTGGTTTGTTTATTTGTTGGTTTGTTGGAACCCCTTCATTTCCAGTGGAAACCTGCTTATATTGTTCGGTTAATACTTCCTTTTGGTAAAGATCTGTTGGTATTTGAGCAGTAGTTGTCTGTTGGATTAAGGGAATTTGTTGAGAAAGTGTGGCGATACGCTCATTAATTTGATTTAACTGTTGGTTTGTTTGTTGCATTTCATGTTGGAGTGTTGCAATATCTTGTTTTACCTTGTTAAACGCCTCTTTTATTGGATCCATTTTACTTGCTAGCTTTTTTTGAGTTAATAAGTATTGTTGCGATTGGAAACGTTTGATTATTCTTCTTGATGAACGTCCGGGGTATGTAGGATAACTGGATGAGAAGAGGAATTTTGTTTCTGTTTATAGAGTGCATATACCTTGTCTGCAAGACGCCAACGCTTGCGAAGAGAATAGGGTGTTCCTTCTTTATTTTTCGTAATACAAATAATTGCTTTTTTCTTTTCTAATTCTTCGAGTTGCGCTTTGATGAACTCTTCATCTCGCGCAAGTTCAGTTGCAATTGTGGAAGTAAAATGTGCTTGGGGCGATTGGGAGAAGAGAAAGTGTAAGATTTGCTCTGCAATTTTATCTTTTTTTTGTTGAGAAACATGAGGCATAGAAGCTTTTCTGCTTTTGGCTTAATAAATGTGATGGGAATTTCTACTTGTGATTGAAGCAAAAGATATTACGCGAATATTTTTCTTCTTTAATAAGAAGCGGCTAATTGGGCTTTTCTCCCCTTCGCGTAACTCTTAAATATCCT
Organism: Candidatus Pacearchaeota archaeon; assembly: GCA_016866955.1. Classification (GTDB taxonomy): domain Archaea; phylum Nanobdellota; class Nanobdellia; order Pacearchaeales; family GW2011-AR1; genus SICV01. The sequence goes on from VGKT01000007.1 coordinate 7,477, forward strand.
TCTTTTGCCTTTCTTCTTATGAAACAAACCTCTTTACACCCCCCCGTCATTCCTCTGGAAAGTGCGACCCTTCGTACTCACTTGCATCCTTTAGTGCGTGATTGGTTTTTTGGACGATTTAAGGATTTCAGCCTTACACAACAGTATAGCTTAGGACGTATACGAGATCGAAAACATATATTGATTAGTGCACCAACAGGAGGAACAAAAACACTCAGCGCCTTTTTGAGTATTCTTAATTATCTTATTAGTTTAGCTGAAAAACAAGAACTTGAAGATAAGATCTATGCGGTCTATACGAGTCCTTTGAAAGCTTTGAGTAATGATATTTTTGTTAACTTGGAACAACCTCTTGAAGAGATACGTGCCTTGGGTATGGCACGAGGAATTACATTACAACCAATACGTGTGGGGTTACGTACGGGGGATACTAGTGTGAGTGAGCGAGCAAAACAGGCTCGAAAAACCCCCCATATTATGATTACTACTCCTGAAAGCTTGGCAATTATTCTTACTACTCCGGTATTCGTAGAGAACTTACGTGCCCTTGAGTTTGTTATTGTGGATGAAATTCATGCGCTTACGAATAAACGAGGGGTTTTCTTAAGTCTGGCACTCGAACGATTATGTGCGTATAGCTTAGTAGACCCCGTACGTATAGGATTAAGCGCAACAGTTGCTCCTTTAGAAACAATTGCACATTTCTTGGGGGGAGAGGGAAGAGAAGTTGGTATTGCTGCAGTGCCTCTCTTAAAAGATATTGAGATTCGATTGTTATATCCAGGAAAGTCTATACTTGATGCGGAAGAAGCAAGTACTCAAAGAGGGGTGTATGCTTTGCTTGATGAGTTAATTGGATCGAATAGAACGACCCTTATTTTCACGAATACGCGTAATGCAACTGAAAAATTAGTGCATCATTTAGAACAACAGTTCCCTGGTAAATATAGTGGGTTGATTGGAGCGCACCATAGTAGTATGAGTAAAGAGATGCGTTTTATGATTGAAGAACGCCTTCGTAAAGGAGAATTGAAAGTAATTGTGAGTAGTACGAGCCTTGAATTAGGGATAGATATTGGAAGTATTGATTTGGTTATCTTATTACGCTCTCCAAAAGCGGTGAGTCGAGCATTACAACGTATTGGGCGAGCGGGACATCAATTGCATGCACACCCTCGGGGGGTTTTGGTCGTGATGGATAGAGATGATTTGGTTGAGTGCGCGGTGCTTATGAAAGAAATGGTGGAAAAATCAATTGATCGAGCACATGTGCCCGAAAATGCCCTTGATGTTTTGGCACAGCACATCTATGGTATGGCAATTAGTAAAATATGGGAGGCGGATGAGATGTTGTCTGTTGTGCGTAAGAGTTACTGTTATCGTAATTTGACCAAAGATGACTTTCAGAGCGTTATTAGTTATCTTGCAGGAGATTATGCCTTAGAACATAGACATGTGTATGCTAAGATCTGGTATGATGAAAAAACAAACCAGATAGGTAAAAAAGGGAAGCTTGCGCGGGTTATTTATTTGACAAATATTGGAACAATCCCTACGGAAGGTTTTATTGAAGTTGTGATTGGGGCGGGAGAAGGGAAGGGCTTACCTGTTGGTAAGATTGATGAGGGTTTTCTTGAACGAATGAAACGAGGAGATATTTTTGTCTTGGGGGGGCAGAAATATCAGTTCTTACATAGTAAAGGAATGAAAGCATTTGTACGTGCAGGCATTACTAAAAATCCAACCATCCCGAGCTGGTTTAGTGAGCAATTGCCTTTAAGCTATGATACTGCGTGCGCTATTGGACGATTTAGAAGCTTAGTGCATGAACGAATTAAAGATTCGGTTGGGGCAATTGCTTTTATTCAATCATATTGTTATTGTAGTAAAGATGTTGCGAGTGAGATTTATGCTTACTTCTTGGCACAAGAACGATTTGCTGCTTTACCTACCGATAAGAGTATTATTGTAGAACGCTTTAAGGAAGAAAAAGAATTTGCCCTCTTTCATGCGTGTTATGGAAGACGAGTCAATGAAGTATTAGCTCGCGTATATGCTTATGCTGCAGGAAGACTTAAGATGAGGGATGTTGAAATTGGAGTGCATGATCATGGTTTCTTTTTAGCGGGAGAAGAACTGGACATAGAAAAAGTAGTCAAACAAATTACTGTTAAAAATATGAAAGAGTTATTACTTGAAGCGTTAGAACGAACGGATGTCTTAAAACGTCGATTTAGACACTGCGCTGCTCGTTCATTAATGATCCTTCGCACCTATAAGGGAAGAGAAAAGAGTGTAGGGAAACAACAAGTACATAGTGAATTTCTGTTACATGCTGTACGAGGAATTAGTAAAGACTTCCCTATTTTACGAGAGGCTCGGCGAGAAGTCATCGAAGATTTTATGGATGTGGAACATGCCTTGAGGATTGTTAAGCAGATTGAACAAAAAACACTTACCCTACGTACAATCCGCACCCCTTTTGTTTCTCCTTTTGGCTTACAACTGTATCTACAAGGTAAAAGCGATATTATTTCTTTAGAACATAAATTAAGTTTCTTGAAACGTATGCACCAGTTACATCAACAAACGATAGAGAGAAAGGGAGCATGAAGCGATTTATAGGGAAAGGGATTTTATTGGAAGAAGAAAAGGAACGGGTTTTGATATTAGGAGATATGCATATAGGTTATGAACAAGGGATACATCAGGCGGGAGTTGCAACTTCTTTTATAGCAGATACGTGTAGAGAGTTAGAAACTATTTTTGCACTCACGGGAAACGTAACAACCTGTGTTTTATTAGGAGATGTATTACATCGATTTGCAAAGGCAGGAAATGATGAATGGCGAGGAGTACGAGAGATTGTTACTCTTTTGCACAAATGGTGCGAGGAGCTTGTCGTTGTGAGAGGAAATCATGACGTGGGGGTGGTGCCTTTAGTGCGAGAATTTAATGTACGCCTTGTTGATTCTTGGACATGGAAAGGGTATTGTTGTGTACATGGAGATAAGGATTTACCCGCATTACATACTCGAGAAGTACATACTTGGATTATAGGACATGGACATCCAGCTTATCGTTTACGTGAAGGTGCTAAAAGTGAATTGTATAAATGCTTTTTAGAAGGAACGTATAAGACTAAAAAAATTATTTTAGTACCGAGTTTTTTTGGGGGAGTTATCGGGACAGATGTTAGTACGTATGCTGTGCCTTATCCTTGGGCGTTTACTCTTTCTTCGTTCAGTTTATATTTAATAGAAGGAATGCAGGTTTTTTCTTTTGGAAAGCTTGGACAGTTAGAAAAGAAATAAGTTCTTATTTCGTTTGTGCTGGTTGAGGAGTTAAGCGTGGTAATTGAGGGTGGAAAGGAAGATTTAATTCTTCTTGTAATTGTAATGCTTTCACGGAACATTTAGCTAAAATAATGTTGAAAAGAGGAATCTTTACTCCGTTTGGTACTTCTTTCTTTTTCCAGGATTTAAGCAATTCTTTTGCATCTTCTGAGGAAGCAGCAATAAGCATTGAGCCACCAAAAGAAATTTTTGCTAATTCTTCTTGCTTCTTTGCATCCTTAGGAGAAGAGTACGTAATTACTTGAGAGAATGAGATTTTTAGAGGGGTGCGATCCTTTAACATTTCAACCTTTTCCTCTTGTACATCAGTGAATTCAATGTTTGTATTTATGTTCATCCCTGATTGTAGCGCTTGCTTGCGTTCTGCTGCAATAGATGTAAAGTTAAATCCAATGAGGCGCATGGTAATGTATGAAAAAAAGGGTTATTTAAAGATTATGGTTACAAGAAGTCTTCTTCAGAGAGAACAACGAAGTCACCGATAGCAATAATTGCGTTGTAGGGAACCATAACCTCCTTCCCATTTACCATTTCAAGATTAAGGTTGCGTGTATAAGGGGTAGGGTCTTTGATAACAAGTTGAATTAATTCACCGGTACGTGTTTCAAAGGTAATATCTTTAACCATGCCTAATCGTTTACCTTCTTTCGTGACCACCAATTTTCCAATGATCTCTTTTAAGGGTTTTTTATCAAGTCCCATTCTTGTTGATGAAGGAATTTTGTATATAAAGCTTTGCGTGGTGTATTGTATAGGTTGTATTAAGAATAATATTGAACTGTTTGCTTCTACTCTCTGACCCCTTTAGTTCCTATGGAGGGTATATGTTTAAATATGATTATGAAAATTGTTGTTTGTTGTTTGTTGTCTTTTAAATATATATATTATATACTATATATTATATTATACCTATTATAGTTCGTATTATATCTTATCTAGGAGATGTCTTTTTCTCTTTTTATTTATTTCCAGTCGCAATAGGGGTGTAGGGGGATTTTTTCTTTTTCTTTTTCTTTTTCTTTGTTTTTCGACGAGGTTTGTATTAATTCCATAGGAACTAAGGGTTAAGTAGCGATATATTTATAACCTCACAGTTATACTTCGATTGAAGAGGGGATGATGGATAAACTAGATACACTATTTGATAAATTTGTTTCGCATAGTTTATTTAAAAATAAATTAGTTCTTCAATCACAATATACACCTGATAGTATTACTCATCGAGATAGTCAGATAGAAGCGGTTGCAGGTATTTTGGCTCCTTCTTTACGAGGGGAACGTACAAGTAATCTCTTTATTTATGGAAAGACGGGTACGGGTAAAACGCTTTCGGTACAACATGTCGGAAACAAAATTGTTGATCGTTTAAAGGCGGCAGGGCAAGATCATGTGCGTTTTGTGTATGTTAATTGTAAATTAAAAAAAGTGGCCGATACGGAATATCGTATTTTGGCAGAAATTATTCATGAATTAGGGGGGAGTGTGCCTGCGACAGGATTACCCACCGACCAAGTGTATGCACGATTTATTGATTTAATTGACCAAAAGAAACAAAATATTATTCTTGTACTCGACGAAATCGATGAAGCAGTAAAGAAAATGTCTGATAGCTTTATTTATTCTCTCACTCGTCTCAATGCAAGTTTGAAACACGCGCAAATTAGTATTATTGGGATTAGTAATAGCCTTACTTTTATGGATGATTTAGATCCGCGAGTAAAAAGTTCGTTAGGAGAAGAAGATTTAGTTTTTCCTCCTTATAATGCCCTTCAGTTACAAGATATTTTGCGAGAACGTTCAGAACAAGCATTCAAAGATGCTGTTGTGGATGAAGGGGTGCTTCCTCATTGTGCTGCCCTTGCAGCGCGAGAACATGGGGATGCACGCCGTGCGCTTGATCTTCTTCGTGTAGCAGCAGAGCTTGCTGAGCGAGAGCAAGCTCATAAGGTTACTTCTCAGCATCTTCTTGCAGCAAACGATAAAATTGAACGCGATAAAGTATTAGATACGGTTGAAAGTGTTCCTCGGCAATACCAAGCAGTTTTAGGAGCGATTATGCATTTAGATGCAAAGCAAGAGGAAGAGGGTATTTTTACTGGAGACGTATACAATCATTATCAAATAGTATGTGAAACCAATAAATTAGAAACACTTACGCAACGAAGGGTTTCTGATATTCTTGCAGAATTTGATATGTTGGGTATTATCAACACACAAGTTATCAGTAAAGGGAGGCAGGGACGAACACGTGAAATTAAACTCATGCTTGCTCCTCCTATTAAGCTTAAAGTGCTTGATATTTTAGGAACTTCTCTTACTCTTTCATGAGTTCTTTGTTAGCCCTTCTTCGTTCTGAGGGACTTTTATTGGATAAAGCAATGTTTGCTCTTGTGCAAGATTTTCAAGATGATTCTCTCGCCACTTCTTTTATTTCCTCTCTCGCTCGTTTTACTGGACAGAAATGGCTTCGGGTAGAACTTTTTACCCTCCACCCCACGTTTCTTTCTTCTTTTTTAGGAGGACTATCAGAATCACAAAGAGAACGAGCGCGCGCAGTTTTTCTTGCACATCGTCTTTCTCTTGTTGCACCTCAAGTACTTGTTTCTACTTTACCTACCCCTTCTAAACATGTTCCTGCACTTACGTACTCTATTTTTTATCATCCCACGAAAATTGATAAGAAACTTGAAGTTGCTGATTTTGTAGGGCATTTTAGAAGTAGATATCAACAGTTACAACGAATACTTATGCAACGAGCAGACTTGCATAATCTTATTGCATTTAATAAACTTGGAAGTGAACGACAACAAGTAAGTGTGATTGGTATTGTAAGTTCAAAACGTATGAGTAAGAATGGTAATTTGATTGCTACTTTAGAAGATCTTACGGGAAAAATGAGTGTGGTCTTCCGTTTAGATAAAGAAGATATGGCAAAAAAAGCAGGAGAGTTGCAATTAGATGATGTTATTGCAGTGAAAGGATCAGGGAATAGGGATATGATTTTTGCTCAAGAACTTTATTGGCCTGACGCCTTCATCTCTGAAAAAGTGCACTTTGATCAGGATATTTCTATTGCTTTTATTTCAGATACGCATTGCGGGAGTAAGCTGCACTTGGGGAAGAGTTTGAATACTTTTATTGATTGGTTGAATAGCGATGATGAACAAGCGCGCAAAGTACGATTTCTGTTTATTCCCGGGGATACCGTTGATGGGGTGGGGGTTTTTCCTGGCCAGGAATTTGTATTACAGGAAAAGCAACTTCATGAACAATATGCTCTTCTTGCAAGTTATCTCAAACGAGTTCCTAAACATATCACTATGTTTCTTTGCCCTGGGCAGCACGATGCGAGTCGTGTAGCGGAACCTCAACCCCCCCCGCATAAACATTACGCTGCACCTCTTTACGAATTGGATAATTTGGTTTTAGTTACTAATCCAACCCTCGTTACTTTGCATGAAGGATTGAAAGAATTTAAGGTGCTTATGTATCATGGAGCAAGCATTCACTCATTTATTAGTGAAATTCCTGAGTTACGTTTGGGTAAAGCACACCGTACTCCAGCAAAGGCAGTAAAACATATGTTAAAACGAAGACATCTTGCACCAACTCACTCTGAGGTTACGTATATTCCTCACGTTGATCAGGATCCTCTTGTTATTGGACAAGTCCCGGATATTCTTTGTACGGGGGAAGTACATCGTTTAGATATTGAAACGTACAATGGTGTGCTTATTATTACCGGTAGTTGTTGGCAAGGACAGACGCCCTTCGAGGAGAAAGTAGGAAATATACCTGATCCGTGTAAGGTTCCTCTTGTTAATCTTAAGACTCGAGAATTAAAAATATTTGACTTTGGAGATCCTGAAGAATTGGCACGTATTGGTGGAACAAGAGTAGGGGGAGAACATGCAGAGTGAGCATTATTTTAAGCATATACAGAATGAAGTGGAGCGCGCATATGCTTTCGCGCGAGAGGCAAAGGCGATCGGTATTGATCCGGTTGCAGATGTAGAAGTGCCTATTGCTATGACCTTGGCTGAAAAAACGATCAGTCTTATTTCTACACTTTATCCCCAATTACAAGATCCTCGTATCGTTGCTCGTATTTTAGAACTTGAACAAGAGCACGGAGCTTTGAATATTGCGGTTGCTTTTCTTATTGCAGAAGAGATTGCACGCGAAAAATTTTGTAAATTTAAAGATCTCTTGCAGGCTATCGATGCGGGAATTAGGGTTGGTTTCGCTTACGTAACTATCGGGGTTGTTTCTTCGCCACTTGAGGGATTTACCGAACTTAAACTCGGTCGTACGAAGGATGGGAAAGAATATTTCAAAGCTTATTTTTCTGGTCCTATTCGTTCTGCAGGAACAACGGCAGGATGTGTCGTGCTTATGTTGATTGATTATTTACGTGAAACGTTTGGTTATGCAACGTATGATCCGAGCGAAGATGAAGTGCGCAGATATGTGGTTGAAAACTATGATTATCATGAACGAGTCAATAACTTACAGTATTTACCGACTGAAGAAGAAATTACATTTCTTGCAAAACATCTTCCTATTCAGATCACGGGTGAGCCAAGTGAAGATCGAGAAGTCTCTAATTATAAAGATCTTCCTCGTAATGAAACTAATTTTATACGAGGAGGGATGTGTCTTATTTTCTCTGAAGGACTTGCACAGAAAGCGCAAAAGGGATGGCGTTTACTTAAGGGATTCAAAGATAAGGGTTATACTGCAACGGGATGGGATTTCTTAGAAGAATATATTCTCTTACATAAGAAACGGGAAAAGGGAACTACGGATACTTCTCCGACGTATATTAAAGATTTAGTTGCAGGGAGACCGGTTTTTAGTCATCCGAGTAGAAGCGGAGGATTTCGATTTCGTTATGGTCGGGGACGACTCAGTGGATTTTCAGCGACTTCGGTTCATCCTGCAACGATGGGTATTTCTGATTGTTTTTTGAGTATCGGAACACAACTTAAAATAGAAAAGCCAACGAAAGGATGTGCCATCACGGTGACTGATCAGATAGATGGACCAATTGTTAAATTGCGCTCAGGTAGTGTTCGACGTCCACGTACACTTGCGGAAGCGCGGGCACTCTATCCAGAAGTTGCTGAAATTTTGTATTTTGGGGATTTATTGGTTTCATTTGGAGATGTTGCTAATAGAAATTATGAATTATTGAAACCAGGATATGTAGAAGAATGGTGGGGATTGGAATTAGATAAAGCATTTGGAAAATCTAAAGGAATTGATCCTTGGAAAGTGAGTTATGATGAAGGAATTGCACTTAGTACTGATTATGCTTTGCCGTTGCATCCCCGTTATTTGTATTATTGGAAAGAATTACAACACGATTTTTTTACTGGGTTGCTTGAATGGTTGGTAAAAGGAAGATATGAAGATCATAAACTTATTTTGCCTTGGCCAACTCATGAACGTGAACAATGGGGTTATGGGAAGCGAGGATTGGAATTGCTTGGTGTTCCTCATGAAGTGTTTTTAGATCATATTATTATTGAAAATCCTGATAGCCGTGCTCTTTTATTTCAACTCGGATGGAAAGAACAAGAAGCGCTTGAATCTTATTTTACTCGTTTACGTGCAGGGTTGGGTGAAGGAGACCCTCTCTCTTGTGTACAAACGCTTTGTCCTCTCCGTATTAAGGATAAATCTGGTACTTGGATTGGAGCACGTATGGGACGACCTGAAAAAGCGAAAGTGCGCGTGTTAGCAGGAGGACCAAATGCGTTGTTTCCTGTTGGAGAAGAAGGGGGAAGATTGAAAGATGTTCATGCGGCACTTGAGAAAGGAGTTATTACTGCTGAATTCCCTTTGTTTCGTTGTTCAGCTTGCGACCATGCAACCATCTATCCACGTTGTGAACGATGTGATGGAACCTGCGTGCGACAGACCGTGCAAGGTACACGATTTGGACGAGCAACTGGAGAAGAAGTTACTTACCAAGAACAAGCAATACCGATACGTGACTATTTTGATCATGCAAAGAAACAATTGGGCATGACGAGTGATCAGGCCCCGTTAATTAAAGGAATGGAGGGAACAATGAATAAAGATCATAGTTGCGAATTACTTGCAAAAGGAATGTTGCGGGCCAAATATGGTTTGAAAGTTAATAAGGATGGTACGGTGCGTTACGATATGACTGAATTGCCGGTGTTGCAATTTAAGCCAGGAGAAATAGGAACAAGCGTTACACAATTACACGCCCTGGGTTATACTGAAGATGCCTTTGGACAACCCCTTGTATCAAGTACTCAAATTTGCACACTTTATCCTCATGATGTTATTTTACCGAGTTGTCCTGATACAGAAGATGAACGTGCTGACCAAGCTTTGTTGAATGTTGCTCGATTTGTAGATGATGAATTAGAAAAATTATATAAAAAACCTAAATTCTTTACCATACAGAGTAAAGAAGATATTATTGGGCATTTAGTGGTGTGTATTGCGCCCCATATTTGCACGGCTACGGTGGGGAGAATTATTGGGTTTTCTAAAACTCAAGGGATGATGGCAAGTCCTTTTATGCATGCAGCAATGCGACGTGATTGTGACGGAGATGAAGCTGCAGTTATGCTTCTTATGGATATGTTGCTTAACTTTTCTCGTAAGTTTTTACCTGCACATCGAGGAGGGACGCAAGACGCTCCTCTGGTTTTAAATGTAAAAATTAATCCTGGGGATGTAGATGATCAAATTTTAGATTTAGAATTAGGGACCTATCCGCTTTCATTGTATGAACTTGCAGAACAAGGGAAACATTCTTCTGAATGCAAAACCGTTGATACGGTAAAATCTCGTTTGAAAGCAGGGGTGGATGTATTTACGAATGTTTCTTCTACTCATGGTGTTGAAGACTTTAATCATGCGGTTCTGAATTCAACGTATAAGGCATTGCCTAGTATGCAAGAGAAAGTTGATGCTATGATGCGCTTGTGTGAAAAATTGCGAGCGGTTGATACGATGGACGTTGCTCGATTGATCATTGAACGACACTTTATTCGTGATACGCGTGGTAATCTTCGTAAATTCTCTCAACAAGCATTTCGTTGTGTGGGATGTAATGAAAGTTTCCGCCGTCCTCCGTTAGCTGGTAAATGTACTAAGTGCGGGGGGCGATTGCTCTTTACTATTTCAGAAGGGAGTGTGTTGAAGTATATGCAATCTGCGTTACATTTAGCTCGGACGTATAAAGTGAGCCCTTATTTGCTTGAGTCTTTGGAGTTGACTGAGTTGTATATTCAGAGTGTATTTGGGAAAGATAAAGAGAAACAGGCTACGTTATTTTAGTTTCTTTTTTTATCAATAAAATATCCTATTCCGTACCAGAGGGTTATTGAAAGTACAGTCGCTAAAGGGGCCATTTGTTCGTTCTGAAATATATTTAGCCATGCAAACGGGCTTATTGCGGTAATGATTAAAGAATAATCTGAAATATCAAATCCGATATCTGCTATTGCCACTAATACATATGTTAAAGGAAGTATGTGTTTAAACTCCATTACCTTTTTTGTCTTTTTCCCTTTTTATATCTTTAGTTTATCAGATAATATACAATAGCTGGAACGACTAATGCACTCATGAGGTTTATTCTGCGGATACCTGATTGAATGGTGCAGTATCCTAAGAGTGTTGCGGTGATGCAAACGAGAATGCCTAGAGGGTTGGTGAGGGTGCATGTGAGAGCGAGAAGAATGAGAATAGTGGTAAGCGTAATGGCTTTGTAAGGAATTTTTGTAATGAGTTTAATCATTCTTTGTGCGATGAACGGAAAGAGAATGTACGTTAAGGCAAGCGTGATGAGAATGGTTGCTATAATGAGAAGGTATACGTCGGTGGTGAACGTGGGAATAAGCACTTCAAGAGCTGCGGCAAGTCCTGAACGTGTTTTATTGAGTGCACTCAGTGTGGTGATTGAAAGAATGAGGACCATTGCTCCAGTATAGCTCGTTATGTAAATGAATTCTTTACTCGAGGGTTTTACTTTTTCTGCAATAATTGTTGCAGCATGACCTGATCCAATTCCGGGTAGAAATGAGCAAAAGGGAGTTATGCATCCGGCAACACCTTTTATAGAAAAAGGAATGCGTTCTTTGAGTGGTGCGATTATTTGTGAAGGAAGGGTTGGATTGGTGTTGAGTGAGGTTATCAGTCCTGCTAAGCCAAACAGTCCTGATAAGAGTGGGACGAGAGGTTCTTTCACAGGAAGTGAGAAAGTGAGTGTGCCCAGTATTCCTCCAAGTGTAGCGATTATGAGGGCTTCATGCCAGTGTGTTTCACGAAAGATGATGAGCAGGAGGATGAAAAGTAAGAGATAGGGGAGGATTGTCTGTATTATTGTTTGTATTTTAGGAATGAGAAAAAGAAAAAGGGGACTGATGAGAAGAGCAATGAGTGTGCCTTGTACAACTCCTTGTCTTGCAAGAAGTGTTGCAGTATATCCTTGGCCTTTGAGAAGTAATTCATGTCCTGGAAGTGTGGTGAGAAATGAATCTTCATCCGGTGCTCCTAAGAGAATAGAAGGAATATAATCAATCATCAGATGTGTAAGGGCAAGAGAGAGGACGAAAACGATTCCTGGTTCGAGTGGAAGGCCAAGAGTTGGATAGGAGAGGATGAGGAGAGAGGTAACAAGATTTGTGTGAAGTCCGGGGATGAGCCCTGTGATGAGGCCCAGAATTATTCCTATACTCAGCGCGAGAAGAAGATCAAGCATAGGATTTATAAAATGGTTTTCATTATAGAGATTATGGTTATGAAAGAAAAAGGAATGAGCGTTGCTCGATTACTTGGTTTGTTAAGTTTTGTTGAAGCGGGCTGTGCTTTGTTATTTTCTCCCGTGGTATTTGCACTGCGAGGGGTTGTTTTAGGAGGAATTGCCTATCGTTTAGGTGAGAAAAAAACGGGCTTATGGGGCATTGTTGCTAACCTTTTGAGCGCGGCTCTTGGTATTTTAATAAGTATGAAGTTTAGCGCACTGATGGACGGTTAATTTATTTAGGGGGGATTTTTGTTATTTTTGTAACTGCTAGTTTTGGATAGCGATAGGTATCGAGCGTTCCTCGTGCTTTAACGGTCTCATTTAGATAGGATTTGGTATCTTTGATAGAAAGAGTAATGTTGTTTGTAAGCAAGAGGTAACTTGTTTGGTGTGAGAAGGTTTGTTTTAGGACTCTTCCTTGTGTTTCGATACGTGTGTTTTCAATGAGGGTGGTGAGTTCTGCGTAGGTGCGTATTTCCTTGGGGGGTTGAAAAAGGGCATAGGCTCCGAGTACAGCGAGCATAACGATTGTGAACGCAAGAGAGAGGCGGTGCATTTCGAGGAAAGAGTAATCTTCTTAAAGAGGATTGTGGTTGGTTAGAGAATGGCTGGAAAGAAAGTTACTGGGAAGCGTACAGGGTTGAGTGTTGATGAGCGATTGGCTTTGATTAAGCAAGTTGCTGATGGGGGAGAACTCATTGGAGAGGAAGAACTTCGAGTGATGCTCGCTTCTGGAAAGCAACTTGTAGCGTATGATGGATTTGAACCTTCTGGCCTTGCACATATCCCCTTTGGTTTATTACGAGCAGAAAATATCAAGTTACTACAACAAGCAGATGTGCATGTAAAACTTTGGCTTGCAGATTATTTTGCGTTTATTAATAATAAATTGGGGGGAGATATGCATCGTATTCAACGCGCAGGAGAATATTTTGTTGAAGTTTGGAAAGCATGTGGTGTAGACACAACAAAAGTTGAAATTATTTGGGCTTCCAAGCGTATGGATGGCATTACTTATTGGGATCGTGTGCTTAAAGTCGCTAAAGAAACGACTCTCAATCGTAGTATGCGTGCAACCACCATTATGGGGAGAAAGGAAGGCGATCTTCAAACAACTGCACAGCTTTTTTATCCTGCAATGCAAGTATCTGATGTATTTGAGCTTGATGTTGATATTTGCCAATTAGGTTTGGATCAACGTCGAGCAAATATTCTTGCTCGTGAAGTTGCAGATAAACTGAAATGGAAGAAACCGGTTGTGGTTTCCCATCATATGATCATGGGATTACAGGGAATACAACCCGGTGCTAACAAAGAAGAAGTGATTATTGCTAGTAAGATGAGTAAGAGTAAACCTGAATCGTGTATCTATATGCATGACACTCTTGCCGAAATAACTACTAAAATCAATAAAGCTTATTGTCCTGAGAAAATTATCGAAGGAAATCCTCTATTTGATTATTTGAACTATTTGATTATGAAGCGTTACCCTGTTATTACTATTACGCGCCCTGCAAAGTTCGGAGGAAACTGGAAAGGAAATTATGATGAACTTGTTTCTGCATACCAAGCAGGAAAAGTGCATCCAATGGATTTGAAAGCAACAGTTGTTCGTTATATGGATGAAATGATTGCTCCTGTACGGGAATACTTCGAGAAGAATAAGAAAGCAAAAGCGTTATATGAAGAAGTAAAGCAGTATAGTATTACTCGGTAATCTGCTCTAGATTTATATACTCCTTTTTTCTTAGTAACCTATGAATGTGCGTTTTCTTATTGGTGTTCTTGTTGTGGTGGTGTTGCTTGGAGTTGGTCTGTATTGGTCCGGGTTAGAAGACATATCTGAACCGATTGTTTCTCCTGTGCAGCAAGAGACTGTTTCTCCTTCTCGTCCTTCTGAGAATATATCTTCTCCTACTGTCTCTCCTTCAATACCTCCATCTCCGTCTATTCGTACTCATCGTGTCGCTCTACGCGATTTTGCGTTTGTTCCTGCTTCCCTTACGATTGCTCCGGGCGATACTGTTGTCTGGACAAATGAAGATCGAGCTTCACACACAGTTACTTCTGACCAAGGGAAGGAACTTGCTTCTTCGCTTTTTGGTAAAGGAGAAACATATGAACACACGTTTTCTACTCCTGGTACGTATGCTTATCACTGTGGTCCCCACGGATCAATGAAAGGCGTCGTTGTTGTTGCATAATTTTTTTGCACATATTGTAAGACAAAAGGTTGTTGTTTTATCAGAAGTGGCGATTAATTCGTGTGAAATTCTACGATGTCTTTGTCTTTGAGAATATGTTGAAGGCCCACTTTTTGATTGGCGAACTTACTGCTGGGGCCAGAGATTCTTGTTTCTCTAATTTTTGCTGAAAATCCTTTGTAAATTTTTTCTCCTGCCTCTTTGATGGTGGTTCCTTCAGGAATGACTAGGGGAATCGTAGTTGCTGGTTTGCCTGGTTCTTTGAGATAGATACGACAGATATGCATTGATTGGAGAATATATTCTTTGAGTTCTTCCATACCTGCGCCTGTATAGGTTGAGATGAGGAGAGCAGGTATTTTTTTACTTTTGATGGTCGCTTCGAGTTTTCTTTTTGCTTCTTCAGAAAGCAAGTCTTGTTTAGTGAGTAAGATTTTATGTTCTCCTTGTACGCGTGTGAGTAAGGGTTTGATGGTTTCGTATTCTTTGCTCTCTGTAAGTAGAATTAGTACTAAATCTGCGGTATTTAGTATGCCGATATCGCACGCAGGAGAGCCAGTACTGGGAAGATCAATGATTTGGGCCTTTACTCCTTGATATTCTAGTGTACCCACTTCTGGTTTGATGGTGGTAAAAGGATGAATACTTATCTTGGGACGCGCATTGGTGAGAGAGGCAAGCAGGGAAGATTTTCCTGTGTTGGGAGGACCGAATAATACTACTTGGAATCCTTCTTTTTTGATGACCTCTCGCGTTGATTTTCCTGTTTTTCGTGCTTTTTCCTGTCCTTCTTTGAATTTTTTTAATCTTGTTTTAAGGAGAGCAAGCAGCGTTTCGGTACCTTTATGTTTTTTTGAAGTACTGATCATTTCTTCTGTTGCAGCAATTTTTTCTTCTATCGTTTTTGCTGCATAGTATTTCTTTTCTGCTTCTGCAAATTCAGGGCCTTGATTGGTTGGCATACTTCTTTTTAGAATGAAGGAGTGTTAAAAGGGTTATGCTTTTTTGACTGTGACAGCGGTGCCGTAGCAAAGGACTTCGGTGATGCCTTGCATCACGTCAGTTGCATCGTAGTGAATACCTATGACTGCGTTTGCTCCTTCTGTTTCAGCATGCTTCAGCATTTGTTCAAAGGCATCTTTTCGTGCACGTTCACAAAGTTCAGTCAACAGTGTGATGTTTCCTCCGAAAAGTGATTGAATCCCTGCTCCAATATTTCCAATAATTGAGCGAGAACGGACAATAACTCCTTTGACCACTCCGTGTTGTTTGGTTATCTTATATCCCTCGAGAGTGAAGGAAGTGGTGGTATGATCAAGTGGAATTTTCATATGAATCTTTATTAACACTCCTTTTTATGTGTTTAGATGCAGTTTGAGAAAAAAAAGTTGCGGAATGGAATCACTCTTTTGGTTGAACACCGCGATGTGCCGGTGGTGAGTTGTTCGATTAGTATGCCTTTTGGAGGGGCGTTTGAATTAGCAAAAGAAAAAGGAGCGGCACATTTTATTGAACATTTATTGTTTACGGGAACAAAGACTCGCACACATGAGGATATTAGTAAAGAAATTGAAAAGAAAGGGGGCATTTTGAATGCCTTTACTGCTCATGAAGTTACGTCGTATTGGTTTAAATTACCTAGTGTGCATTTGTTTGCAGGATTAGATATTATTACGGACATGTTGCGAAATCCTGCCTTCAAAGAAGAGAAATTTGAAAAGGAGAAAAAAGTTATTCTGGAAGAAATCAAGATGTATCATGATTCTCCCACACGTCATGTGTATGATTTGTTGGAACGTAATTTATATGGCGATCCGTTTGGGATGAATATTATCGGCACGCCTGAGACCGTTTCTTCATTATCGCGCGATTTTGTTGTTGCGTATTTTAAGAAACAGTATGATCCTGGACAATTCGTTGTTACTGCCGTGGGGAATGTTGATGTTAAGCAATTGGTAGCGTATCTTGAGCGTACTTTTGCTCCTTCTCCTGTAGAGAATAAAGTACAACCACTTATCCTTACTGAAGGAAGAACTGTTGAAGCACGTCCGGGACTTGATCAAGCGCATTTTATTTTGGGAATGCATGCCCCGTCTCTGGGCAGTAAAGACTATTACGTTTTGGAAGTGCTTGATGCGTATTTGGCACATGGGATGAGTAGTCGCTTATTCTTAACAATCCGAGAAGAGAAAGGGTTGGCGTATAGTGTGAAAAGTAGCTTACAAGCTGAACAGTCGTATAGTTATTATTGTATTTATGTGGGAACACGGAAAGATGCGGTGAAACAAGTTGAGGAATTGATTGTGCAGGGATTTAAGGATGTTGCACAGATGACTGCACACGATTTAGTTTTAGCAAAACAACAATTAATTGGTTTACGACAAGTTGCAAGTGAAGAAAGCAGCACGGTTATGAATGAGTTGCTTTTTGCTGAATTAGGTGGGAAAGCAGAAGATTATTACACACGCGAACAGCAGATTCAAGCAGTTACGTTAGAAGAGGTACAAGCTCTTGCTCAGAACCTTATTTCTAAAAAGTATAGTACCGCAGCTATTGTACCGCAGTGAGAAGTATAGCTTGAGAAGTATCTTGTTCTTTATATGATTTGTGGTGTGAAATATGTATGTTGAAAGCATGATTTGTTTATAAGTTCGTATCTCTGTACATTATTTTGATGGATG
>VGKT01000008.1 GCA_016866955.1 Candidatus Pacearchaeota archaeon
AAGCCTTCGCTTCTCACGAAGCTTCAGACATTGGAGACTTGTCGGCTATGGTACGGCACAGTAATCTTTAATATAGTTCTCAGGTGATCTTTTATATGGGTGTGTTAGATGCAATTTGTGCCAAGAAAGAGGGGCCTTGTGTCGTGCTTGCGGGTGCGGGCACGGGAAAGACCTATACGATTGTAGAGAAAATTGCCTCATTAGTACGTGGAAATGTGTATGCTCCTCATGAGATTTTAGCGTTGACTTTTTCAAATGAAGCTGCTGCGAATTTAGGTACACGTGTGACTGCTTCTTTAGGACAAACCGGAGTAACGATACGAACGTTTCATGCATTGGGGGCTGATTTATTACGAACACATGGACAGATAATTGGGGTACCCAGTGATTTCACTATTCTTACGTCTGATGATGCTAAATTATTATTACATAAATCGTTACGTATTACTCCTGCATTATGTCATCAGTATGTCCCTGCTTTTTCTTTTGCACGAGATAAAGGGATTACCTATTCTCTTCTTGAACAGCATCTTGCAACATTAGTACAAGGAAAAACTATTGAATTAATTAGTGCTGAACATGCCAAGCTTAGTTTTTCACTTCAAACATTGCCTCCAGGAAGCGAGAAAGGGGTAAAAAAATCTCTCTCTGTACAGATTGATGTATTAGGAAAAATTCTTTCGTTACATAAATTTTTACAGTGTTGGAAAGCTTATGAAAAACTAAAGAAAAAACATCATGCGTTAGATTATGCTGATTTGCAAGATTCTTTTGTTTTGTTATTACGTGCTCAGCCTACCTGTGCTTCTTGGAAATATGTTATTGTTGATGAATTTCAGGATACGAATGCCGTGCAATTATCCATCTTGCAAATACTTGCACAGCATAGAAATATTATGGTGGTGGGAGATCAGAATCAATCCATTTATCGTTTTCGAGGAGCACAGGGGGACGTACTTCACCATTTTATGCATCTCTTTTCAGTACAAGAAACTGATAGATTTACACTTGATTCCTCGTTTCGTTCTCCCAATACAGTGTTACGTGCAGCACATCGCGTTATAGAACATAATTATACAACGCCTAGTGATTGTTTTGAAGTGTTACATGTCGATAAACGAGAAGGAACCCCTGTTGAAGTGTATGAATGTAGTTCAGGAGTTGCTGAAGCGCGTAAAGTTGTAGAACTAGTGCAAGAAGCATTACGCAATGGAAGGAAACCCGAAGAGATTTGTTTGATTACTCGTACGCATCAACAGAGCATGCTATTTCGTCGAGCTTTTGAAGAAGCAGGTATTTCGTTTATGACTGCAACGACCGGTAATTTGTTACAACATCCAGTGGTGAAGACGGTCGTTGATTATCTGACCATTGTACAAGCAATTTATACAAAAAGTGAAGGGGGAACACAGGTTTGGTGGGATCTGGTCTATCAACTCGGACTGGGACGAGAAGATTTACAACTCTATGCACGCACGTTGAAAGAAAAAACAAAACCCTCTTTCTTTTCTTATGATTTTGTGGAACTTCTCCCTACTCTTCCGTTTAGTGAACGGGGGATGCAGGTGATTCGTTCATTGCTTACGCGTCTTTCTTCTCTTCTTCCCCTTATTGAACAACCCCTAACTACGCTTCTTCCTTTAGTCTATGCACAGAGTGGCTTGTTAGAACAAGTAGAGGGAAGAGGAAAAAGTGAAACGATTGCAGTTCTTGCTCGTTTTCAACAGGAAGCAGAGAATTATGCAGGAGTGTATGGTTCTGACCTAGGAGGATTCATACATCATCTAGGATTATTAGGATTGTTGGGGATTGTATTGCCCGGGCCTGCATTACGCACGTCAGGTATTCAGATTATGACGGGACATGCAACAAAAGGATTGGAATATCCTTTAGTGATTGTTGCTTCTCTTGCACAGAAACGATTTCCACTTGAACGTATTTCTTCTCATTCCTTTATCCCTTCTCGACTTTTTCCTGATTATGCTATTTATAATGCCTTACCTGAAGGAGAACGTGAAGAAGCAATTGAACGATATGAGCGAGAACAATTACTTCGCGATGAACGAAGACTCTTTTATGTTGCCTGTACGCGTACCCAAGAAAGATTGATTCTTACGTATGCTCTTTCATACGCAGATAAGCCTGTCACCCCCAGCGTTTTTCTTGAAGAATTGGGCTATAAGGATGCTACTAACGGGGTGCTCTTTCATCAGGATATTTCACTCGCTCTTCCTTTTACTCCTCCTTCTCTCCCTTTGACATTCGCTTCTCTTGCCTCTGTGCCTTCTGAATCCTTTCCGCTTCCTGTTCCTGAAAAACCTATCTTTTCACCCTCATCGTTACTATTATTTACTGAATGTCAAAAAGCATATGAATACAAATATCTTTTACATATGCCTGATCGAAAACCACCTTCTTGGGAAGCACTACAATTAGGAAGTTTTGTGCATGCAGTAATTGAAGATGGCGTGAAAGCAGGATATCCTGATTTTTCTTTATTTGAAGAACGAGCATTACATATGCACCTTGAACCGGTTTGGAAGGATGTGCAACTTGATCAAGCATTAGGTATGTTGCGTGTTTTCTATGAACGAAATAAACACAAATATGCGCAGAATTCATGTGTTGAACAAGAGTTACGTGCCACCTTAGGTGATTTTCAGTTCGTGGGTTATGCAGATAGAATTGATATTCGTTCAACAGGGGTTGAGATTATTGATTATAAAACGGGCAAACATCTGATAAGTCCTCGACATCGCAATTGGCAATTGGGGTATTATGCACTTGCTGCTGAACAACAAGGTTGGGGGAAGGTGCGAGCAGTAACCCTGGACATGTTACAACAAGAAAAATCTCTTGAGTTTCATCTTGATGAAAAAGGAATTGCAAAAGCAGTACAAGGTACGATGCAATTCAGTGTGCCTGAAGTTGCTCAAGAATTAGTTATGACTGCTCAAGCAGTAATAGAAGCTCAACGCGTTGGGTTTCAAACCTGTCCTTTAGAAAAGGGTTGTGCTTTTTGTAATGAATATATTTATGGCGTTTAATCCTTTCTTTTGTTTATTAACTTAAAATTACTTGGTAGTACAGGATTGAACTTTTTTTCTAAAAAATTTTTATAATTTTTTTTCTCCTTCTCTTTGGGTATAGGTCGGGTAAGCTTGAGATTGTATTCCCATGCCTCTTTAATTGAAAGACTTTCTTTCCAAGCATTGTACGAGGAATGAGAGATGCCTATTGCTTGCATTATTTGTTCTTTTGCATTGAAAAAATGCCATCCTTGCTCTGCTCCTGCCGCATAGAAGAATCGTTCAATTGTTCTTCCTACGTTTTCCCTTTGATTTGCAAGGTAGATATCTACATTTTCACTTTCTCCAAAAATTAGATCTACATCTTCATGTTTTAAGTACGTATGCGGTATAGCAATAATAATCCTTTGGTCTATTCGCACTACTGTTGCTTCTGTTTCAATTATTTTTTCTTTTCCAATTATTTCAAATGTTCCGTTTCCTTCATGCATTGTTTCATTTAAGCTTGCGACTACAAGTAGTTCTTCTCCTGAAATACGTATCCGCGGATGCTTCGATCCTTTATTTCTAGAGTGATAAAGATTGTAAAATTGGTATATACTAAGAAGTAATGAGTTTTCTTCTATTTGTCTTGTTGTACAGAGTACTCCACGATTAAGAAATTGAGGACAATACGTTATCTTTGTTGCCATCAGTTTATTTCTTTTTTTTTTGCTTTATAACCTTTTATTTACTTTTGAGATAGAATGCCCCGAAGAGAGCGAGAAGGGCAGTGCCGAGTATGGTAAGACTATAGATCTTTAATTTTGCAAGTACTGCGGTTAGTAAACTGGTGAGATAGGCGTTCAGAAAGAGAGGGGTGGAAGGGAGGAAGGAGGAAAGATGGTTTAGACTGAGTAAAGCGATTGCTAAAGTGAGAAATCCTGCACAACAGAGCGCAACTGTTGCCCAGGATAATGCGGAAGGCCAAGAAGCGTGATTTAAACCAATAAGACTGAGTAATACTGCTAGAGCAAGGAAGAAGGTTATCCAAGTTATTATTTTTAGGAGTTTGATTACTTGTTTTGCTTGAGAAAATCCATTATTTACTTCTGATTCTGTTTGTTGGGTTGTGTGATCAAGAGCATTTGTAGTTGATTGAGAAAGTACATTGAATGGCGCAGTCGGTTTACAATTTATTTTTCCGTTTTGGAGAGGGTTTTGCTCTTTTTGACAAGGAGGCATTGTTCCAAATAGGCTCGTGAATTCAGTTTCAGGTAGTGAGAGATCGAAATCGAGTGTGGGCGAGGTATCTGCTAAATAAGCGGTAATGCGAGGTACATTCTTGAGTACGAGTGTTGTAACCACTCCTTCAGGAATTGTTATGTTTGTTTGTGCTGAAAGTTCACGTACTATGCCTGTTAAGAGACCTGAAGAAATGAGTGCTTGGTTTTGTGTCTTTTCAGCGAGTATTGTTTGGGTCGCAAAACCGAGAGTTGCACAGGTAAGGGTAAGGATAATTGCCGCTGTCATGAGGAGTGAACAGAGTGTTTGGAATATACCCATTATCCAAAAGAGGGTATACTGTATAAAAGACTGTTGCCCGGAAGCTTTTTAAAGCAATTCAGGAACTACTTCTGTATGTTCTATTTAGTACGCGTTGAAGACCACGTTCGTGTGGAACCGAAGCACTTTGGCTTGGCAACAAGTAAAGCAATTGAAGCACAGCTTCGTGAAAGTTATCTCGATAAAGTGTTTAAAGATTTAGGATATGTTATTTCTGTTATTTCTGTTGATAGTGTTGAAGATGGAGTAATTATTCCTGGTGATGGAGCTGCTTATTATCGTACTTTATTTACTGTTGTTGCTTGGAAACCTGAACTTCATGAATTAGTCTATGGTACGATAGCTGAAATTACTAGTTTTGGAGCGTTTATGGCTATCGGTCCAGCACAAGGAATGATCCATATTTCACAGACCATGGAAGATTATGTTTCATTGAGTAAAACGGGTACTCTTTCAGGTAAAGTAACCAAGCGTGTTCTTTCAAAGGATGATGAATGTATGGCACGTATTGTAGCAATTA
This sequence comes from Candidatus Pacearchaeota archaeon, assembly GCA_016866955.1. GTDB lineage: Archaea > Nanobdellota > Nanobdellia > Pacearchaeales > GW2011-AR1 > SICV01. The sequence goes on from VGKT01000008.1 coordinate 5,095, forward strand.
GTTACAAATCTGGTCAACCAAAGATCGGTTTGACGATGCGTCAACCAGGCCTTGGTAAAGTTGAATGGATTGTTGAAGATAAGCGTAGTAAGGAAGCAAAGGCTAAAGCTGCTGAAAAGAAAGCATCTAAAAAGGCAAAAGGAGAAGCGAAATAACCATGGCAGTTAAAGCATGTAAATCATGTAAGTATATTGTAGAAGGTTCAACCTGTCCTGCCTGTGGTGGGAAAGAATTTTCAGATGGTTTTAAAGGACGTGTTGCTATTGTGCAACCTGATCAATCTGAAGTTGCAAAACAATTAAAATTTGAGAAAAAAGGAGTATTTGCACTTAAATTATAACATGGAAACACTTTCAGATTCTTCTAATGCTCTTTTACACCGACGTGATGTTGTGGTAACTCTTCAAGCACCTTCTAATCCTGGCATTGCTGCAGTTACAACACAACTTGCTGAACATTTCAAATCTTCTCCTGATGCAGTTGCAATTAAGACCTTACGTGGAACGTATGGTAAACAGCAATTAACGGTAACTGCCTCTATTTATGATTCAGCAGCTTCTAAGTTACGCATTGAACAAAAACCTAAAGTGAAAGAGGCGAAGAAATAACCATGGCAGAAAAGGCAAAGGAAGGCAAAAAGAAACACGTTAATAAACCAACGAGTAAGAAATATTCCCATTATGCTTCGGGTAAATCTACGCATAAACATTGTCCAAAATGTGGTCCGGGCGTTTTCCTTGCACAACATAAAGATCGCCAAGCATGTGGAAAATGCGGGTATACTGAGTTTGCACGCAAATAACGATTTCTTTTTTTAGAGTTATTCTGTTTTAACTAATGAGCGTTTCCAAGATTTGCTTCTCCCTCCCTTGTTTTTGTGTCTTAGGTAGTGCAGTTTAAATAAGAGTGACAACCCCTTATTTCTTCCTTTCTCTTTGAATATACCTTTCCTAGAGAAGTTGAGAAGTATTTATTGAAAGATAGTTCGTATTCCTTGGCGTTGTGTATAGGGGAGTCTGTTTTTGAGAAAGCGTAAGCACCTCTTTTTGGCGATTCGGATAGCTTCTTGTGCCTTATACAAGGACTTAGTTCAAGAGTGCTTGAAGAATCATTCTCTAACCTGTCAGCTACGTTCTTCATGAGAAAGAAACGCTCTGAAATTATAAACCCATAGGGAAGAGGCCTCATCAATCAAGAAGAGCGATGAAACGTCCTCCCCTGGGAAAAAGAGGTGATACTACTTCTGAGTTACGAGGGTATTTAAATCTTTGGTTTATGTTCTCATTATTAAGTTACAACATAAGGGGGAGAAAGCTAGAAATAGCGTGATTGTGAGCATGAAGAATGGATGAAGAAGAGGTTTTTCCGGTTGTTCCTTCTGAGGGAGCGTATGGGGGAGAAAGGGTGGGGCAGGAGCAGATACAAGATTTGTTATTTGGGGATAAATTGAGTTGGCAAGATATTATTTATGATTTAGTACATACTGAACAGCTTGATCCCTGGGATATTGATCTTTCATTGTTGTCTGAACGGTTTTTAGTACGTGTACGGGCATTGGAAGAAGCCAATTTCTTTGTTTCGAGCAAGGTATTGCTTGCTGCTTCCTTATTGTTGCGTATGAAATCTGAATTATTGCTTTCTAATGATATTGAGAGTTTAGATGCGGTTTTATTTGGAAGAAAAGAAGAGAAAAAATACACGCAAGAACGTATTACGCTTGATGAAGAAGTTCCAGGATTGGTTGCTCGTACTCCTTTACCTCGTTTTAAGAAAGTAAGTCTTGAAGAAATTATGCAAGCACTTGGACATGCCATTAAAACTGAAAATCGAAGAATTCAGCGAGTTATTGTGGCTCGGCAGCAAGAATATGAAACTGCACTTTCATTGCCTAAGCGACGATTACACTTAGGGGATGCAATTCAAACGGTGCATGCAAAATTAGAGGGACATTTTGCTTCTTCGAAAGAGAAATTAGCTTTTTCTAGGATTGCCGGAGAGACGAAAGAAGATCGCGTTGCCACCTTTGTCCCTTTATTACATTTAGATAATCAACAAAAAGTCTGGTTAGAACAAGAAGGACATGTAGGGGAAATTTGGATTTTGCTTAAGCATCTCTATGAACATCAGAATAAAGAGGTTTTAGCTCAACTTGCTTCTGAAGTTGATGCAGCTCTTAAAGAAGAAGGTATTGTTGAATCACCTTCTGATGATACAGGAGATGATGAAGTTGAGGAAGTAGAAATAATTGTGAATGATTTTAAACAGCCAATTGGGGATTCATTCAGATAAACTTTAAATAGGGTTGTAAAGTTCTCTTTCTATGGGCTCTTTAGACGTTTTACCTTATCCTTTCCCTGAGTCGGGACGTTATGTTTCTGCCCCTCATTTAACGTTGCGTGAACGTTTGAGTGAAATTAATGCGCGAGTGGTGCTTTATCCAGATGATCGTGTAAATCGAGAAGCAACATATGCTTGGCGTGCAGAGGGTATTCGAGAACTGCCTCTTCCTCCTGCAGGGCAAGGATATTTTTTTAACAAGGAAACACATAAAGTTGAGTTACGAGCTGAAGAAGGATATGTACACCATCGTCGAAAGGTTGATACTCGATCGTTAGAATCTCATCCTCGAAGTCAAGCGAAATTAGAAGCTGCTCAACAGCTTGCAGAAAAACGAGAGATGCAAGCAGCGATTCGTGCAACTGAAAAACAAATTTTGACTAATCGACGAGCTTCTTCAAGTAGACGATAAGTTGCTTTTCAGTGAGTTCTTGTTCATTTCCGGTTTGAAGATTACGAAGTTTGAATTTCTTTTTCTTTAATTCATCTTCTCCAATGAAAATAGCATAGGGAATGTTATAGGCACTGGCGTATTCGAGACATTTTCCTGGTTTGTCAGAAAGAATACTTACTCCTATTCCTTCTTTTCTTACTTTTTGTGCAAGTGTTTGTGTTGCTTTTTCTTGTTGAATAGAAATAAGCTGTACGAGGGCTGGGGGGGGAACTGCTAAAGCGGTGAGTTGTTCTTCACATAATCCCATGAGGGCTTCAATGCTGAATGAGATACCCACTGCAGGGATTTCTCTGTTGAGATATTTTCCAACTGTTTTATCATATCTTCCTCCTCCACAGAGTGCGGTTTTTGTTTCTTCAATGACAATCTCAAATACATTCCCTGTGTAATAACTGAAACCGCGCATGAGGCTTGGTCTAAAGACTACTTCAATGCCCTGCATTTTTGTTGCTTGCATAAGGGCCTTTACTTCAGTAGCTCCTTCAAATTTATTTTTTTCAAAGAATGAGATATCTTTTTCCATTAATTTAAACAAAGTAACTACTTGATTGGCATCCCCATATTTCTTAAGGTTCATTTTGACAAGATCTTCTCCAATTTTGTCTAATTTGTCTATTTCTCTGAAGACTTGTTTTTTATTGAGTAATTCACAACTTTCTACTATTCCTTCAATTAATTTTCTATTATTGATTGTTACTGTTGCTTTAATTCCCAGTTCTTTGAAAATTTGCATCACTACTGCAATGCACTCTGCATCTGCTTGAACACTGCTATCCCCTATGATATCTATGTCGCATTGGGTAAACTGTCTTGTTCTTCCGAGTCGAATTGGTTCATCTCGGAATTGTTCTCCTATTTGATAGCGTTTAAAGGGAAGTTTGATTGTGGGGTTTAGTTTCAAGATGCGTGCAAGTTGGAAGGTAAATTCATAACGGAGACCGAGATTTCTTCCTGCGCGATCTTTCAGACGGAATCTGTCTGAAATTGCTTCATCTTCTTGTTCTCCAGCGAGGGCATCAGGGCGCATGAGTTCGTCGTATTCTATTACGGGGGTTTCTATAGGTTGAAAACCATATAAGCGATATACTCTTTCCACTATTCTCTTGATTTGTGCACGTTTCGCACTTATTGGAGGCAAGTAATCTTGAAATCCTTTAACTGTATCGACCTCAGGTATCATGCTAGTATCTCACAGAAGGGTTTTATTAAGGTTATGGGCGTAGAACGATTAGTGTTGCGACTGATGAAAACAACCAGTAGCAGAGGCTACCTGTGCTCCAGATAATATTCTATTGACATTCATGTATCCTGTGCGTATTGAGAGATTATAATTGTTTCGGTAGTAGTCTTTGTATTTTATTTTTAGTTTCGTCTATTTCGTGTGGCATGTGCTTTTTTATTTTTTGCACCTTGCCCTCGTCTGAATAAAGGAACGGTTGAGCGATAGTCAAGGGTATTTTTGAGAGGAGTGAGTGGGGGAAGGGTTTGTTTTTCTAGTGTAATGGTTGCTTCTCGTCCTATGGCACGAAGTTCGGTATGTTCTCCTGGTGAGACAAAACTGATTGCTGTTCCACTTTTGCCTGCTCGGGCAGTTCTTCCTACACGATGGAGATATTCCGTGCTCGTGCGAGGGAGGTCATAATTATATACATGTGTAACATTGAGTACATCGATTCCTCGTGCTGCGACATTTGAACAGACAAGGATTGTTGTTTCTTGTGCGTGAAACGCAGTGAGATGCTCGTTGCGTTGGGCTTGTTCTAATCCTGCATGAATGGCTAGTGATTTGAGGCCATAATAATTGAGATTCATGGTAAGACGATCAACGGTACGGCGAGTGTTACAGAAGATCATTACGATTCCTTTTGCTTTTTTGAGGAGATGCACCAGTAAGGAGAATTTTTGTTCTGGTTTGATATCGTAATAGGTATGATATAAGGCATCAAGGGTATTTTTTCCTTCTATTCGTATATGAAGAGGGGCATGCATATGTTTTTTCCCAATGTATTTACTTTCTGCTGAGAGAGTTGCAGAGAAAAGAAGAGTTTGTCGTTTTGTGGGACAGGCTTTAAGGATAGCATGCACTTCTTTATTGAATCCTGCTTCTAACATTCTATCTGCTTCATCAAGTACGAGATACTTGAGTTTGGTAAGGTGTACGTGTTTGGAAATGAGATGATCAAGAATTCTTCCTGGAGTACCTACGATGATCTGTGCAGAACGAATATTTGTTTGTTGTATTCCGAGTTCTTCCCCTCCCGTTAGTTCAGTTATGGTAATGCCCAAGGGAGTTGCTATTTTTTTGAGGGTGGTGGCAACTTGGATTGCTAATTCTCGTGTGGGAGTTAGAATGAGGGCCTGTATTCCTCCCCACTTTGTACAAGCGTTCAGTATTCCTGCTCCAAATGCAAGGGTCTTTCCTGAACCCGTGGGAGAACAAGCAAGAATATCTTTTCCATTTACTACTTGAGGGATGACTTTTGCTTGGATTTCGGTTGCTTCGATAAATCCTGCTTGTGTGAGTGTTTGAATCATTTCTGAAGTGAGATTAAGTTGATTGAATTTCATCTCTTTCTGAGAGAATCGAGAGCTATAAAGGTGTGCTTGAAAGCTTTATTGCTTCCAAGACGAGTCTTTCTTAATGCAGGAACTACACTGAGAACAAAGCCAGTTTTCAGAAACCCGTTCTAATACATCATCAATCCCTGTTCCAGTCACGGGTTTTCCTCCTAATTCCATCCATCCTTCTTCTTGTGGAGGGGTGCGAATATCGACACATTCCCACATTAAACAAGAGGGATTTGTGCAATGGGGCCCAAGCGGTAATTGGTAACCCGTTTGAGCGTTTATCCATACTGCTTGTTCATAGGCTGGATTATCTATCAAATCATGCCCTAATTCATGTAGTATTAAGGCAGTAACTCGTTTAAGATAGTGTTCGGGAGAGACTTCCCTCTTTTCTCGTGGCTTGTTATCTCTTCCTTTGAGTCGAGCAGTTGAAGCAAGATACATATTCATCCAACAAGATCCAAAAATCCAATCATCTTCCTGAGATTTATTATCTGCAAAAAGATCGTGCGAGGTAAGTATAATCATACGTTCTAAGTCTCTGTGCCAAAGCTTTTGGAAATTGCATTGATAACTTACTCCTTTGAATGCAGGAACTGGTCTAAAAATATGCTCTAATGTGTGCGCTTCAAGTGTAAGGGGAAGATCATAGACTCTTTTAATTTCGAGTGCAGCATAATTTGCTTCTTCTGGAAGATTTTGATGAATAAATCTCATTGAAAGCGAAAGGTGGGAGTCGAACCCACTCTAACAGAGCCACAGTCTGTTGTGCTACCGTTACACCACGATCGCCATGATCTGATGAGGGTATTAGTGGTTTTTTAAACTATGGGATATAAGAAACAATATGAAAGTAACGTTTAGTTTGATGGGCTTGTGTGCGTTGTTAGGGGTGTTTCAAGCAACGATTTCAGGATTTACTGAGGCTCTTTTGTTGTCACCTCATGCTTGGGTTGAACCTTGGCGATTTGTAAGTGCGATGTTTTTGCATGGAGATATTCAGCATTTCTTTTACAATATGCTTGCGTTATTATTTTTTGGATTGGTGTTGGAGCATGATCTGGGAAGTAAACGATTTTTGTTGCTCTATGGTTCTGCGGGCTTAGGAGCAAATTTGGTTTCAGTGTTCTTTTATCCTGCTTCACTTGGTGCTTCAGGGGCGATCTTTGGAGTGATTGGTGCGTTGGTGATGATGCGACCGGGCATGATGGTGAATGTGATGGGGTTGCCTATGCCGATGCTTGTTGCAGGACTCGTTTATATCGGTATTGATATTTTCGGTGTGTTTATGCCCTCAGGTACTGCAAATCTTGCGCATTTGGTGGGGATGGGGGTAGGTTTGGTGTTTGGTAGTATCTATCGTCCACTCATCAGGCGTGTTTCTTCGAGACCGGTTATTGTTGATGAGCGCAGTATGCGTCGATGGGAAGACGAATATCTCTAGCGGTAAGCTTTAAAAGCATTCACTCGTGACATGAATATGCCCTTGTCGTCTAGAGGTCAAGGACGAGGCCCTTTCGCGGCCTAAACCCGGGTTCAAATCCCGGCGGGGGCATTCAGGTGTTGTGTTTAGACACAACACTGACGCCGACGGTGCCAAGAACTTCAGTTCTTCAGACCGGCGGGGGCATTATCTCTTTTTATTTTCGTCCCTTTTTTGTAGAGGGAAACACATATAAAGGGAGTTTCTACTTATTTTTATGCACACGAATGATTTAATTTTTAAAGAGTTGTTGCGTAGAGGATATTCTCTAGAAGGGAATACCCGTGTTTGGAATATTGCTGATTCTAAGTTATGGTATCTGACACCTGAACAGGCACAAGGTTATTTGGACTTGGTTGAGACGCATGCCTATAAGAAAAAAGTTGGACCAAAAGAATACACCCTGCTTACTGAATCAATGAGTGATTTATTAGATGAATTGGGTAATAAGCCTTTGAACCTTGTAGATTTAGGATGCGGGAGTGGGAAGAAAGCCGCTTTATTTTTGAAAGCATTTCAAGAAAGAGGCATTCCTGTTCGGTACTGTCCGATTGATATTAGTTCGCATATGGTCAAGAAAGCAATCGATGAAGTTTCTCTATTGGGATATACTGACATTATCAAGGTTCATTGGAACATTTCTGATTTTGAGAACCTACAAAATGTGGTGCCGTTGTTGCGTGAAGGGAAATTTAAACGTAATTTCTTCTTGTTGCTTGGTAATACGTTTGGTAACTTTGAAACGCATGAATTGTTATATGCTGTGCGGAATGCGATGCGTGATGGGGATGTATTATTGATTGGTAATGGTATCAATAATCATAAGATGGAAGAAGATATTGTAAAATCATGTCGTGAAAATCCTCTACGAGATACTTTCTTTTCGATGATTTTGAAACTAGTTGGATTTAAGAAAGATGCTTTGATGTATGGTGTACGCTTTAAAAATGACCGTCTTGAAACCTATTACACGGTCACAAAGGACATGACTATTACCTTCCAAGAAAAGAAAATTGATTTTTATAAAGGGGATCAAATTATCGTGGCGTTTGCTTATCATTACGAACATGATGATTATTTGGGGTATCTGAAGATGTATTTTGGAGAAGTTGAGATGTATTTATTGAAAGATGGTTCGTATTCATTGGCTCTGTGTATGAAATAACCTTTTTGTAAATTGTGGTCCTGCCAAGATTTGAACTTGGGACCCCCGCTGTTCTTAGAACTTCCTCGAGAGGAAGGAACATACTTGTCTCATAACAAGCACTCATATAAGAGCGGTGCTCTGAACCGGGCTGAGCTACAGGACCAACATCATCAGTAAGAGATGGTTATTTAAGGTTGTGGTTGAGTAGGGAGGTATGATTATAGGGGTTGTGGGACCAATTGCATCAGGAAAGAGTATTGTTAGTGATATGCTCGTGAAACGAGGTTTTGTAAAACTTAGTTTTTCTGAAGAGGTGCGTGCAGAAGCACGGAAGCGAGGTATTTCGATTGAACGGAAACAGCTACAGGATTTAGGAAACGCGATGCGTGCTCAAGAAGGTACGGACTATTGGGCTCGACGTTTAATGAAGCATATTGTTCCAGGTAAACAGTACGTGATTGAGGGCATTCGCCATCCTGCTGAAGTCGAAGCATTACGTACGCTTTCTGGTTTTGTACTGATTGGTATCGATGCTCCTTCAGAACAGCGCTATCAATGGATCATGATGCGCGGGAAAGATAGTGACCCTGCATCACTCGAAGAAGTGAAACAGATTGATGCACGCGATCGTGGAATTGGAGAGCCAGCGAGTGGACAACAGAGTGGAGCTGCCTTCATTCTTGCAGATCATTTTTTCGTGAATAATATGACAAAAAATAAATTAGAGAAAAAGATCTCTGCTTTTTTGAATCGATTTTAACTATAGAAAACTCTTTATAGCGTTTGTTCGCTGATTGCGCATGTTACTCGGACTTGTAGGAAGACCAAATGCGGGAAAATCAACGTTTTTCAAAGCGGCAACGCTTGTGGATGTGTTAATTGCGAATTATCCGTTTGCAACCATTAAACCGAATACAGGAATTGCGTATGTACAGATTCCCGATCTTGCTGCTGACTTTGGTAAAGTAAGTAATCCGCGCGAAGGATATGTGAAAGCAGGTAAGCGTTTTGTCCCGTTTCAATTGATGGATGTTGCAGGATTGGTTGAGGGGGCGAGTGAAGGGAAGGGATTAGGGAATGCATTTTTGAGTGATTTGTCTGCTGCAGATGCGTTTTTACACGTGGTTGACATGAGTGGGGAGACGGATAGTGAAGGAAAACCTGCTGAACATCATGATCCAGCAGTTGATATTCGTATTATTGAACGGGAATTGGATTTATGGTATCATGGTATTTTGAGTAAAGTGTGGGGCGTGTTTGCTCGAACCATGGAAATGCAGAAACAGAAGTTTGAACAGGCAGTAGCGAAACAATTTTCGGGATTAAAGGTAACGGAAGCTGATGTGCGTGCGGTGGTGTTGAAATCAGGATTGCATCCAGAAAAGCCGACTACTTGGACAGGGGAACAGGTGTTTCAGTTTGCACAGTTGTTGCGGAAATATACGAAGCCGATGATTATTGTGGCGAATAAGGTTGATCGACCAGAAGGCAAGGAGAATTATGAACGTATTAAGACGTTGTTTGATTATGCTCTTATTCCGGTGTTTGCTGATGGAGAATTGAGTTTGCGTCAAGCTGATAAAGCTGGATTGATTTCGTATATTCCTGGAGCTTCTACCTTTACGATGAAAGAGGGATTGAATGAGAAGCAAAAAGAAGCTTTGAAGAGTATTCAAGATGTAATGACGACCTTTGGCAGTACAGGTGTTCAAACGGTTTTGAACAAAGCGGTATTTGAAGTGTTGGGGTATGTTGCGGTGTATCCTGCCGGCTTGAAATTAGTGGATAGTAAAGGAAATGTATTGCCTGATTGTTATTTGATGCCTCCTGGTTCGACTGCTCTTGATTTTGCTTATCGATTACATAGTGATATTGGGCGAGATTTTGTTAAGGCGATGCATATTAAGACTCGACAAGCAGTGGGCAAGGAGTATGTGTTGCAAAGCGGAGATGGTTTGGAAATCCTCACCAAATAACGTTATTTTTTTCGCTTTCTCGAAAATAGACCTACAAATTTGTCATCTAATTTGTCGGAAGGAGACGATTTCATATTGATGACTGACCTTCTCAGGACTTGTTCCGCAAGCTCGGGAACAGATTGTAATTCTCGTTTTGCTCGTTTTTCTAAGCGTTGATACACTTCTTTATCGACTGAGACAGTGAATGAGGTTCTCACCATTATTTTTTGCGCTCTACATATACTTTTTGCACAGCGAACGACTTGTAGATGCCCTCAAGGATGTCGGTGCCTGCGTATCCTGCTAATAAACTCAACCGTTTATCAAAATCAAAGATGATCCCCGTGAAGACTCCAATGATAATTGCAATGAGAACGGTGATGAGATAATAGTGCCAGATAATTCTTCTTCTGAGTGAAAGTGCTTTGAGAAGTCCCACGACCCCGCGAGTTAATCCTCCGATACCTCCTAAGAGTGCGGCAGCGACGATTGCTTCCATTTGAGTTAGTAAGGGGGAGATTTATATAAATGTTTTTGTTTGAAAGGTTTATTCTCCTTTTATTCCCTACAATTTTAAAAAGCCTAAAGATAAAGAAAAAGAATGGGTATGAAAATTACGGTGAAGGTACGATTTAACACGTCATATGAAAAATTAGAGAGTTTTGGAAATAACATGTATCTAGCTTATCTTATGATGGGTGAAGATGAGGAGAGTGGGAAGATTTTATGTGCCCTGCTTTCAAAGAAATTGGGTGTTCCTCCGACGAGAGTGGAATATGCGGGAAAAGATACGCGTGGGTATTACGTGTTTGAATATCTCTAAGTTTTCTTTCTGAATTCTTACATAGGGTTTATATGTGCCGAGAATCTTGTTTGTTGATGAGAGGTGTACTATGAAATACGTCTATGCGCCTGATTTACAGGCCCGAATGGAAGTGATTGTAAGTGCTTTGGGAATGAATCATGTCATTATTGAACGAGTGAAATGCTATCGGAGTTCTGGAAGTAGTACGAAACGAACTATTGCGCGATGTCATACCATTGGGAAACTTATGCAACAAACCATTGGGTGTGAAGCGCATTATGCAATCGAGTTTTTGGAACGATTTGGACGATTGAGTCAAGAAGAGCAGGATAAAGTGATTATTCATGAACTCTTACATATCCCTAAAACGTTTGGAGGTGGGTTTCGGCAACATGACTTTGTGTGTGAAGAGAACATTGAGAAGTTGTATGCAGAGTTAAGACGTTTGGAAGGAAAGGAAACCAGTTCTCCTACGCTTGTTCGTTCTCTTCTTCCCGGTTTCTTACGCGTTTCTTTTGAATAGTTCTGTAGGAGAACTATTTTTTTATCGTCGGTAGGAAGTGCAGACATCTTTATATAGTGCGAAGGAGATAGTTTATTTGAGGGATTATATAAAAAGTGGTGCACGAGAAATTTACATATAAGGATGGGAAACAATATGGGCCCTATTTATATGAAAATAAGCGAGTAGATGGGAAAATTGTGACTTCGTATGTAGGAAAACAAGGTCAAGGAACATCTATGTTTCCAAAGTTAATGCGTTTTTGGTTGATTATTCTTCTTTGTGCATTTTTTTTAGTCGGTTTATTTATTTGGGTAACTGGAGATACCTCGACAGGACAGGTGAGTGTTGAATTTGATCCTGTCTTTATTGCGGGAGAACCATTGGCTGGAACTGTGAAGTTTTTGGTGAAAGAAGGAGAACTTGTCCCTCAGAATGCTCGAGTTGTTTTGCGTAATGGAAATATTACTAAAGAATTATTTTTATCTGAAGCTTCGGTACAAGCAGAATTGCTTTCAGGAGCTTTTTTTGCTGAAGGAGTTACACTCGCAGGAAGTGGAGAAGGGTATGGAGCACGAGGAACTCGTACTATTACTCCTGTTCTTGATTTTCAATTACTCATCACTGCTTCTGATGAAGAGAGTACTTCTGGAGGAGCATCTCTTGTTGCTGAAGAGATAGCGAGTGAAGGTGAAGAAGCTGATGAAACAGAGGAAACGACATCCTCTTTATCTTCTGAAGAACGAAGTATTTTGACAGGTGAAGTAATAATTGAAGATGCTTTCACTGTGGAAGGAAAAGTTTCTCTGGATGATTCCTTTTCGTATGTTCTTACTTCAGGGCAAGAAGCGACTCTTGTACGAGGAAGCGTTTTATTCAATGGGACAGAATTACAAGATGATGTTATTTCTTTGGAGCGTGTAGGTAATCAAGTGCGTGTAGAGACAGAGTATGTGGTAGAAGAGGAAGGATTTGGAGAAGCATTCTTGGGAGATGTTGCTTTGACTTTAACTCTTGATTTATCTTCATTTGATTTTGTGGCAAATGATTCTTCTTTCAGTGTTTTGCTTACGTATGAGGGGACGACTATTGCCTCTGCTTCTAAGGCCCTGAATGTTGCATCTTCTAGTTCTTCAAATCTTTCTGCCGCTGATGTGCTTGCACCTGCGGTGTTTGGTAATTTGACAGGGAATCTAACAAATGCTACTGAAACCATGGTAAATCAGACTGTCTTCTTCTTAGGAACAATTCCTTTACAACGAATTGCCCCTAATGGTTCCCTTGTACTTAATGTAAGTGAGTATTTTAGTGGAGCAGAGAATCTTTCTTTCTTGGGAGAGCATCTGAATGCATCGTTTGATGGTTTTGTACTTACGCTTACGAGTGAAGCAGGATTTACGGGAGCTACTCGAGGAAGTGTTATCGGATGGAATGAGAGTATGTCTGCGAGTAGTAATGAATTTACTATTTTAGTTTCTTCAGGTGCGGTTTCATTGACAACGGCTCGTTCTCGAATTAAAGTGGACGAGCCAGTGAAATGGGTTACTAACGTTTCATTAGCTGTTGCTAAAAATGTAACGATTACGTTACCTTCTCTTGCTGAGAATATAAGGGTAGTTGCACAAACAGAAGAAGGAGTAAAAGAACCTTTGGAAGTTGCTTCGTTGTTAACGGGTGAAGTTGTGATTGAATTAGCGGTTGAGCGAGAATTCTTTTTACAACGATGGGTGCGTGCTTTGTTTAAAGGAATTACGGGGAATGTTGTTGATGAGGCCCCTGTTGCTGAAGAACTTACATTAGCACTTGATGAAGAAAATGCCGATTCCTATTTAGTTTCGTATTATACTGGTGCACCTACTGCTTCTGAAGTACGTACTTCTAATGGTAAACAGATTACTATTTCTGGACCTGATGCTGTTGAATATACGGATGTTATTGCTTTTACGACATTGGATAATACTCTTCCTCTTGCTGATCAAGCAACCCTTTCATTAGTTTGGCACACTTTTTCAACTGAGATCGGAACAACTTTGAAAACAGTTGATGAGGTCCCGCTTGCTTCAATTACAGAATCTACTGAAGAAGAATTTTTTGCATTTTCTGAAGAAAAGACTGAAAAAGTTGCTATGCACTTATTAGAAGAGGGAGGATTTGATACGATATTGACTTCTCCTTCTTCTGAAGAAACTGTTTCAACTGATGAAGGAGATGCATCGACGTTTGATAGTTTGTTAACGGGTAACGTGATTGGAGATGTATCTTTGGAAAATGTAGATGAAACTCCTTCGACCTCTTCCACTCTGGCTGTTACTTCGATAATACAACCTGTGCCATTTGATGCATATGATTTGGATGGAGATGGTAACATTGATTATCTTGAGTGGGTGGTCCCTCATTTGTCCAACCAGTCATTTAGTTTAATTTTTACCTCTGGGAATTCGTCTACTCCGGGCAATAATGTGACGTTTGAAGGAACTGGAGAACAACAGTTTTCACACTTGACCATTGATAATAGTGCGGCACCTTTTAGCAATCTACTTGCTTATTATAGTTTTGATAATGATAATGCTTCTACTTTATTTGACTTTAGCCCTTATAATAAAGATATGACTTTTGGAGGAGGGGCATTGAGCAATTCTACTAATTGTCTTTATGGAAATTGTATCCAATTGGATGGTGTAGAAACTTTTGCATCTGGCAGCGATACAGGGTTTCCTACTGGAGCACAGAACAGATCTATTTCTTTATGGATGAGAAGTTCTGCCCAATCTGATATGATTGCTTATTATTATGGAACTAATGAATATTCCAAGACAGTATATCTCGGAATTTATAGCGATACTTCTGCTGAATGCCCAAATCCTGCAGGAATATATACTGCAATGATAGGAACGAATGGGGTGGGAACAAACGCCTGCGGAACAACTGCAATAAATGATGGTGAATGGCATCATACGGCTTTTGTTTATAATAGTGTGAATTGGACAATTTATATAGATGGAGTTTATAGTGGCTTCAGAGAGATTTCTACAAATACTGCAGTGGGGGGAACTGCTGAAATAGGGAGACAAATAGGTGGGGGCTACTATTTCAATGGAAATGTTGAAGAAATAATGATTATAAATCAGACTCTTACTTCAACCCAGGTATCAAATATATACAAAAATCAATCTGTGAGATATTCAAGTTCTGGAATTCAGGAAGTAAAATCTTTCAACATAACTTCAAATGTAAATCAATACAACATTTCTTTGCAGAATTATCATAGAGAACATGGAACAAACATTTCAGTGAGAGTAGGCACTTGGGATATAGCAAACGACTACAACACTTCAGATTTAGGAAGTCCTAATGGTCTTGTATTATACTATAACTTTGACAATAGTTCAGCTTTAGGAGAAAATCAAACATTAGTAGTAGATAGAACTGCAGCAAGCAACAATGGAACGTTAAAAAATGGTGCATCAACAACATCAGATTCAGTATATGGAAGAGCCTTAAGCTTAAATGGAATAGATCAAAATGTTTTTCTTAGAGGAAAAAGTCTCGGATTAGATGCGGGAATAATAGATACTTTAACTTTTACTGCTTGGGTAAAACATAATGACCTAGAAGGAATAGATATCAGTGGAGATGGATTAGTTACAGCAGATAATACTGGTGGCTGGGGTATAGGCCTTACAAGCTCTGGAACTATATTTCTAACTAATGTAGGTTTAACCGCAACATATAGTACTGGAGCAATAACTGCAGGTACTTGGCAATTTATAGCGGTAACTCTTAACTCAACAAATCTAACTTTTTACATAAATGGATTAATGGATAGCAGTCATATAAGCTACCATGGACTTTCAGGAGATAATGGAAATTATTCAATAGGGGGAAGAGATATTTCACAGGCGGCTTATTTGGATGGAAAACTAGATGAACTAATGGTGTTTAACCGTTCGTTAACTCCTACTGAGGTGAAAGAACTTTATGTGAAGGGACGGGCACTCTGGACATATTCTGCCTATCAAAACATAACTGCAAGGGATTCAAACGACAACTGGTCATTAAATAATTTTACAATACCGACAACAACCACGAATGTTCTTCCAAGCTTTTTATTGTTATCAGATTCTAATAAGTTTTATACGCCTATTTTGCAGGCAACGTCTACCGCTCCGGCAAATGTGACGACAGAGAACGTTGCTACCCCTACTTCTTGTACTTATTCTGGCTCTGGCAATTGGGCGGTAAATGCAAGTGATAATTGTACGATTACTTCAAACGTGAACTTAGGAAAGAATAATTTTTCAATTACGGGTATCGGTAGATTTACCTTAGATGGGGCGAATATTAGCAATTATACGAAAGGCTATATTGCTGGAAGCACGGGTGCAAATGATGTTGCAGTACGTGTGATTAATCGAGGCAAATTTGTTTCTTCGTTTGTTTTGGGGTTGCTTTCGTTACTTGGAATAAGTTTGGCTCTTCCCGTTCTCCTACACGATTTACCGTCGGTGATAACACAGACATCTTTATATAGCTCTCAACGTGTTATAGGGGGAATACGATGAAGGTGATGTATACTGTTTTTGTACTGATAGTGGGTGTTTTCTTACTCGGGGTTGTTTCTGCTGCTGATCCTGGTCACGGAGCAAATGTGATTGGTTCAGGAATGTTTGAATCGGGTTCATATGCGTTTCCAGGAAATCTTTCTATTGCAGGAAATCTCTCTATTGGTTCGAGTATTTTTTTTGTGAATCCGTTCTTAGGTTATGTTGGTATTGGGACCGCAACTCCGATTTCTGCTCTCGATGTTCGCGGACATCTTAATGTCTCTGGTAACGTAACGGCAACTTATTTTATTGGTTCGGGTGCATTTTTGACAGGAATCGCAAGCAATTCTTTTAACGCAACCTATGCTCAATTTGCGTATAACCAAACAACTCCTGCACAATCATATGCAGACAGCATAGTCAATCGTTCATTCAATCAAACCTTAACTGATTCATTATATGCTTCTAAGATCTGGAACTATAATCAATCTGATGGTTCATACAATGTAACTTACGCTACCTATGCTTACAATCAAACACTTGCAGCAATCAACAATCTTGTTTCACAGTATCTCAATCTTTCAGGTACCAATGCAAATCAGAATCTTAATGTGGGTATTTACAACATCACTGCTGCTGCATTCATTGGTGATGGAAGATACCTACATAATATTTCCATATACAATGCATCTTATCATGCCTTGTTACCTTATGGTTATAATCAATCTGATGGTTCATACAATGCAACCTATGCTCAATTTGCGTACAATCAAACTGCTGTTGCATCAGGAGCTCCCTTATCTGCTAATCCTTGGGATAATAGTTCTACTAGTACGTTTATCAGAGCAGGATTCCCACAATATGTTAATATCAGCAATGTCATCTTTGTAAATGGAACTTTGGGAACGACAAATATCAATAATACGTTATATGTTACTGAAGGAGGAAGAGTAGGTATTGGGACCGCAACTCCGACGCACCG
>VGKT01000009.1 GCA_016866955.1 Candidatus Pacearchaeota archaeon
TGGGGATAGTCGCGAATATCAACAAGCTGAATCTCAATATCTGACCGTTGTTTGGCAATATCTAATACAAAATTAAAAACCTTCTCACTTTTACGGCCTTCTCGTGCTGTACCAAGTAAAAAAATAACCTTTTTCATAATTTTCGAATTAAACCTATTTTTCATAATAAGCAGAAAGTAAAATATTTAAATTTTTCGGCCTTAGACAGTTTTGAGCACTAAAGAAGCAATAAAGAATACCGTAAGCTAAAGGTGAGCAGAAAGGATCAAGGATAAAATAAATAACTTAAATGATAAATTAGACTTAGTAACACAGATATACAAAAATTCTTCGGGAACAAAGTAAAAAAACAGTAGGTCTTATAAAAGGGTTTCAGCCAACAGATACAAAATAAAAAAGTAAACAAAGAATTATCTTCTTTTTGATTTTTTATTGCCTGATTTTAAAAGAGTCATGATTTTTTTATTGCCTGATTTTAAAAATTTCATGATTTTCTTTACTTTAGAAGCCTTACTTTTTCCACTAGGGCCTCTTCCACCTGTTTTTTTTGCTCTCTTCTTTTTTGCCATTTTGTGAGTAGGACTCGGTGAAGGAAGTGCCTTAAACACTTATCGAAATCAAACTTAACCTATCGATGTATTTTAAAGGTTATCTCCTTCGCGCCATGAAGCAAAGCTTAATGGGCACAGATTTCGTAAGGAGAGTTATAGTCCTTTCTCCCGACTAATAGCTGAATGCCGAACAGAGGCTTTCATGGTCACATCCTTTTCAGGACAACCGATAAAATGTTTACAATTGTGAAGTATATAAACTTATAGCACTACTTTAGAATTATTACAAAAAATTATATAAAATTAGAAAGGGATGATTTTACTATAAGCACTTACTCAAAAAAAATTATAAGAAATCCCTTATCTAAAAATAAAACATAAAGAAAGACCAATACAAGAAATAGAACTGCAAGAAAGAACTAAAAAAGAAAACCTTATCACCTCGTTGTTGTAAAAGATGAGATAAGAGAAGAAAGTAAAGAACCTCGTAAAGTAGGGGGCTGGCATCTTACCGAACGAATTTATGTTCGTGGACATGATCGCAGATATAGGGACGAACAAGGTAACATTAGAATAACGATTTAGATAGGGCCATATATACAAGGTCCGCCTCATGCTCCGTTTAAAGAACAACGCTACCAAGTACTCGCAGATAAATTACTGAGACAACGAGAGCTCAAAGCCTCATTGACTCAAGAATAAAAAAGAAAAGAACAAATAAAAAAGAAAAGGGTTGTTCTTTACTCAAGAGAAATAAGAAAATGCTTCCTTATTATTGGTCTCGCTTGTTAGCGAAGCATTCACGGCAATAAACCGGTCTGCCTTCAGTTGGTTTGAACGGAACTTCACATTCTTTCTTGCATTCAGCGCAAATTGTTTTGTGCATTTCACGTGGACCATCATTGAAACGTCGTGGACCGCCAAAGCCGCCCCCGCCGAATCGACGTCCGCCGCCAAAGCCGCCCCCGCCGAATCGACGTCCGCCGCCACGGAATCCACCGCCTCCGCCACGGAATCCACCGCCTCCGCCTCTGAAACCAGAGCCACGTGGGCGGAATCCGCCTGATTGACCATCACCGCCAGATGAATCACCTGGCGAGCCATTGTTATCGAATTCACTCATTGTTATATACCTCCTGTATCATTTAATTAATGCTAGAACCACTGTATTGTATATTTCTATGTCCTTCCTTATATCCTATAGTGAGCGGACAAAGAGGGGCTATATAAACGTTTGTAAACGCCCGTGCCGGGAATCGAACCCGGACTCTGTCCGCGACAGGGACATGTACTAGCCGCTATACGACACGAGCTTACTCTTCTCTATAAGAAACGACTTTTAAATGTTCTCCTTGTTCTTCAGCACAACTATCCTTATAAGGAATCAAAGAAAATGAAAAGGATGAAGGTATTCGGTATTTTGATTGCAAGCATACTTCTTCTTTCCCTCGTATCTGCTTCACACGATTCCTATACCTCCTCTGCTTCTGAATCCCAAGTAATAAAGAAATCAAGTTCCTGGTCTTCTGGCTCAGGAAACAATAAACAAGACTATCGTTTTTCCAGCACCGAATCAATTGCAAAAAAACAAACCACCACAAAAGGAAAAACAACACAAACAAATAAACGGACGTTCACCTTCACTGAAACAAGCACCAATACTCAAACAGTTCCTCGCTATGGAAGTGCCTGCCAAGGCCCTTACCATTCTGCTCGTTTCCCTCGAGACGATCCTGATCGTGAACACTACTATAACGACTATTACTACAAGCCCTGCCAACAACACGATGGCAGCTACTCCTGGCGATATTAACCTTTAAAAGAGAATAAAATTTATCCTAGAAATGAGTATCCTTTCGATATTCCCTACATTCGATAGTACCCTAGGTGCGTTTCTGCAATACCCGCTCTATCGTATTCTTTTCTTTATTACCATGTTTGAATCATCCCCTCTTTTTGGAATGATTGTACCTGGACAACTGTTTATCATGCTCGCAGGATTTTTGGCAGAATTTGGATTACTTTCTTTACCCTTAGTCATCATCTTTGCCTCACTTGCAGCAGTATTCGGGGATATTATTGCTTATTTATTAGGAAAAATATATGGTCCCCACTTAATTATTAAATTTGGAAAATATCTCTTAATTACTCGGGAACAATACCTTGCCACAGAACATTCACTTATCAATCACCCATTACATACCCTTGCATTAGGCAGATTTTCAGCAACAACACGAACATTAGTTTTCTTCATCGCAGGAACACGCCATATTCGTTTCTATAGATGGATATTCTTCTCTCTTATTTCAGGTATTCTCTGGGCAAGCGCCTATGCCACAGCAGGCTATCTTTTTGCACATACTTATGAAAACCTACTCACTAGTATTGACATCTTCGCCATGATCGGAGCAGTTATTGTGGTACTCTTTCTTCTCAAAGGCTATCTTAAGAAAAAATTAGATCATTAAAGATAATTATAACGTTTGTTGACTGACAGGTTCGTCAGGAACCTGAGCAACCGGTACCTTAACCACATCAGCAAGCTTATCTCCATCTTTCAAATCAACAATACGCACCCCTTGCGTTGCTCGACCCATCACACGTATATCTTTCATACCAACACGTATCGTCTGCCCTTTCGCAGAAGTGGCAATAATAGAGTCTTTGCCATCAACACCAAATGCAGTAAGCACATCTCCCGTTCTATCCGTTACTTCGAGCGTAATCACTCCCTTCCCTCCCCGAGAAGTCACGCGATATTCTTCCAATTCGGTGCGTTTTCCAAATCCTTTCATAGTAGCAGTCAAAATAGTGGTAGTTCCTTTAAGAGGTAATGACTCGAGAGCAACCACATCATCGTTCTTACTCAAATCAACTCCAATAACCCCGTAACTTGCCCGGCCCATACTACGTACGTCATCACTATTGAAACGAATAGCCTGTCCTTTCTTCGTAATCAAGAGTACTTCTTGCTTATCTTGCACAATTTTAACATTAACCACCGTATCACTGCCGTCAGCAGGCAAATTGATAACACGTACTCCAGCATTTCGTGGCTTGCTTACATCTTTCAAAGGTAATTTCTTGAGCATACCCCGCTTTGTAGCGAACATCAAATAACCAAGGGCAAAATCCTGTACTGCCATAACATTTGAGATGGCTTCTTCACGAATATCTAAGACATTTGCCAGAGCTTTGCCTTTACTTTGTCGTTCAGATGCAGGAACATCATGAGCTTTCAACCAGAACACACGTCCACGAGAAGTAAAGAATAACAAATAATCATGTGTTGAACACGTAATTAAACGAGTCACAAAATCTTCTTCTTTCAAATCTTGTCCACTCACTCCTGATCCTCCACGCTTCTGTTCACGATAATCTGCAACATCGACACGTTTGATATACCCTCCATTCGTTAACATGACTACTACATTTTTCTTCTCAATCAAATCTTTCTCAGTAATTTCTTCAACACGCTTGATAATCTTCGTACGACGCTCATCACCGTATTTAGATTTAATATCCTGGACTTCCTTCTTGATAACTTTCAAGATTTCCTTTTCATCACCCAAAATAAGCTTGAATTCCTTAATAGAATCAGATAATTCTTTCTCTTCATCTTTCAGTTTACCAGTTTCAAGCCGTGTTAATTGTTGCAATCTAATTTCCAAAACTGCTTTCGCTTGACGATCGGTCAAATCAAATTTCTTCATCAAACCATCATGGGCAGAAGAGGTATTTTCAGATTTCTTAATAAATTCAACAATTGCATCAATATTCTTTTGTGCAATTAATAAACCAAGTACAATCTCCAATCGTTCTTCAGCTTTCTTCAAATCAAATTTCGTACGTTTACGTACAACAAGTTGACGATATTTCACATATTCAACAAGAATTTCTTTCAAATTCAATACACGAGGTTGTTTTCCTACAAGTGCAAGCATATTTGCATCAAAGGACGTTTGTAAGTTTGTAAGGGTGTATAATTTATTTAAGGTATATTTAGAATCAACGTCTTTCTTCAATTCAATAACAATACGTACCTTTCCTTTTGCAGATTCGTCACGTAAATCATATACATCGGGCAATTTCTTCTCAGTTGCAAGACTTGCAATCTTTTTAACCAAATCAGCTTTGTTAACCATATAAGGAATTTCGGTTACAACAATGCTTATACGTCCTTTCTTATCTTCTTCAAGTACATGTTTTGCACGAATAATGATTTTTCCCTTACCAGTTTTATACATATCCTTAATACCTGTTCCTGTAATCGATCCACCTGTTGGGAAATCAGGGCCCTTCACAATTTCTGCAAGGTCATCAACAGAAATCGCAGGATTGGTAATATATTCAACTAACGCATCACACACTTCAGTTAAGTTATGGGGCGGAATATTGGTCGCCATACCCACTGCAATACCTGAAGCTCCATTCAACAAAAGATTAGGTAATTTTGCAGGCAAAGTTTCAGGTTCATCAAGCGAGTTATCGAAGTTTGGACGCATAATAACCGTGTCTTTTTCGATATCAGACAAGAGCTCTCCTGAAATCTTACTCATTTTTGCTTCAGTGTAACGATCAGCTGCTGCACTATCTCCGTCCATACTTCCAAAGTTACCCTGTCCATGTACGAGTGGATATCTGAGCGAGAAGTCTTGCGCCATTCTTACAAGAGAATCATAAATAGCAATATTACCGTGCGGGTGATATTTACCCATGGTCTCTCCCACAATACGTGCACACTTCATAGTCGCTTTTGCAGGGTCAAGCCCTAAGGAATGCATAGCGTACAAAATACGACGGTGTACTGGCTTTAATCCATCTTCAACTGCAGGCAATGCACGATCGACAATAACAGACATGGCATAGTCGATAAAGGCTTGTTCCATCTGTTCAACAATTTCAGCAGAAGCAACACCTTTCTCATTCCCAATCTGATCCTTCTCACGTCGCTTTGCCTCATCAGCAAGAAGTTCTTGTTCTATCTTCTCTTCAGCGGCAGTATCTTTTGTCATGGTCAATTAAATATCAATTTGCGCCTCCGACGCACGTTCTGCAATAAATTGTTTACGAGGTTCAACATCATCGCCCATCAATTTAGAGAATACTTCGTTCGCTTTCACAGCATCTTCAATCGTCACGCGATTTAATAATCTTGTTTTAGGATTCATCGTAGTATCCCATAACTGTTCAGGGTTCATTTCTCCCAGGCCTTTGAAACGTTGTACATTAACCGTTCCCCCCAATTTTGCCACAATTTTCTTCAATTCTTCATCAGAATAGACATAATGATCAATACGTTTACGTACTTTATACAAAGGAGAGACTGCAATGTAAATATTGCCTTCTTGGATAAGTTTTGGCATAAAACGGAAGAAAAAAGTCAATAATAACGTACGAATGTGTGCACCGTCAACGTCCGCATCACTCATAATAATAATTTTTGAGTAACGCAACTTGGTAGCATCAAATTGCTCACTCACTCCTGCTCCAACTGCAGTAATAATATTCATAATTTCTTCATTTGAAAACACTTTGACCGTGTTTGCCTTCTCAACATTGAGTGGTTTACCTTTCAACGGTAAAATAGCTTGGAATTCTTTATTACGAGCCATTTTTGCCGAACCTCCTGCCGAATCACCCTCTACAATATACAATTCGCTTTCTTCAGTCTTATTAGAAGAACAATCAGCTAATTTACCAGGCAATCCGCCCACACTAAATGCATTTTTACGACGTACCAAGTCTTTTGCTTTCTTAGCCGCATTACGCGCTTGTTGTGCTTCCATTGCCTTCTCAACAACTCGTTTAGCAACCGTAGGATTTTCTTCAAAGAATTCACTAATCGCCGCAGAAGCAGCACTATCTACAATTCCCTTTACTTCACTATTGCCTAACTTGCTCTTGGTTTGTCCTTCAAATTGAGGTTCAGGAATCTTCACCGATACAATTGCCGTTAATCCTTCACGTACATCATCACCCGTTAAATTTTCCCCTTTGTTAATCTTATTTTTATTGGCATAATCATTAATTGCACGGGTCAATGCAGTCTTAAAGCCAGCAACATGTGTTCCTCCTTCCGGAGTATTGACGGTATTAACGAAACTAAGGACATTTTCTTGGTAACCCGCATTATATTGAATAGCACATTCAATGGCAACTTTATCTTGTTCTTTTATAAAATAAACAGGCTTTGCATGAATTGGGTCTTTACTCTTATTTGCCCACTTAACGAAATCAACAACTCCCCCCTCATAATGAAATATTTCTTTTTTACCAGAACTCTCTTCAACTAACGTTAATTTAACTCCCTTATTTAAGAATGCAATCTCACGTAACATCGTTTCAAGATGTGAAAAATCAAATTTGATGGTTGAAAAAATAGTCTCATCAGGCAAGAACGTGACTTCGGTTCCAGTATTTTTCTTTTCACATTCCCCAAGAATCTTCAAATCATATTTTGGCTTTCCAATTACATATTCTTGTTGGTATATTTTACCCCCTTTACGAACAACTACTTTCATATTCTTAGAAAGTGCAGCAACTACACTTGAACCAACCCCATGTAATCCTCCAGAGACTACATAGTTCTTCTTATCGAACTTTCCTCCAGCGTGCAGTTTTGTAATAATAACTTCAATCGCAGGACGCTTATACACGGGGTGCATATCAACCGGAATACCACGTCCATTATCCCAGACGGCAACACTTCCATCTTTATTGAGCGTGACTTCAATAGTATCGCAATGTCCTGCCATTGCTTCATCAACAGAGTTAGTTACAATTTCATAGACTAAATGATGCAATCCTTGTTTACCAGTACTTCCGATATACATCGCAGGTCGATGTCGTACTCCTTCAAGTCCTTCTAAGACTTTAATATTTTCTGCTCTATACTCTCCAGAAGCTTTTTCTTTGTCACCCATGATGTAGAGCCCAAAATCAGAGGCGCTTTATAAACATTGTGGCACAAAATCAGGTTTATCGACGATAAAAAAGAGAATAATAAAATAAGAGCAAAAAAGAGTTACTTTGCGTTCAAAGCAGCAGCTTTTGCTTTTGCTTTATCACGAGATTCAGCATACAAAGCAGTCCATTTAACTTTACGCTTATCACGACCAAGTTTTAACGTATTCTTTCGGCATTTAGAAGAGCAAAAGAACTGAATAGAACCATCATTCTTAATCAAATGAAGTCCAGTATGTGCTGGGCGTTCATCACCACAAAAATAACATTTAACCATTACTTAGGTCTCCCTTCACTACCGCGAATTCTACGAGCTTCAATTTCTGTTTCACGAAGAGTAATCAAATCCCCTAAACGAATAGTTCCTTTAACATTGCGTCGTAACGTTCTATCTTTATTCTTACCACCAAGGATCTTAACTTTAACTTGCGTTACTTCACCACGCGTTCCAGTTCTGCCCACAAATTCTTCAATAACCGCATTAACTGGTTCTTCGGTAATAAGAGTACGAGTTGTTTTTTCAGAAGTCTGCGTATTATCCTTTATTCGTTGATTACTGCCACCCATGGTCCTTATGCCTTAAGGGAAGCAAGCTCCTTCTTCGCTTCGCCAGCATCAATAACTGCGACAGCAGAGGCCGGTACTTTAATACCAACAGCAATTCCAAGCTTTTGCTTAGAATCAACACCTACGCAAGGAATACCTTTTTCTTTACAAATAGTTTCAAGGTGTGCAACAATTTCTTTAGGTTCAACATCTTGAGCATACACTACAAGCTTAGCTACCCCGCGTTCTACCGCTTTGGTAACTTCGTTGGTTCCTTTGTCAACTTTTCCGGTTTTTTTTGCTTTGTCGAGTATAGTATAGAAGTCCATTAGACCTCAGCTCCTGAGTTTGTTTCCAAACTCCGCTTCATCAGCTTATCAACACTCTCAAAATCTGCTTTATAAATGTTTGTCTTATTATTTCCACGTCACAGATACTTGATCTGTTCGTTCTCGGGGGGCAATATCCAGTTTAGGGAGGGAAATACATAATTTTTTCTTAAAAAGCAATTCTCCAGTATAAGCAATCATCGCCCCATTATCAATAAGAAGAGGTTTCGCCGGACAAAAGAACGTTACTCCTCTCGCTTTACACATTGCTTTACACATTGCTTGTAAACGAGCATTACATGCAACTCCTCCACCCAAAACAAATTCTCTTTTTCCAGTATGCGCAAGTGCTCGTTCACTTGCTTCCACCAACATTGCAAAAGCAGTTTCTTGAACTGAACAAGCCACATCTTCCGCACTCATTCCTTGCGCACGTAATTGTAAGGCTTTATTGTGCAATCCTGAAAAAGAAACATCCATCCCTTTAACAGAATAAGGTAATGGATGATACTTCCCCCGCAAAGCACTCATTTCAAGGTGAGGCCCCCCAGGAAACGGAATATGCATTGCTCGTGCAATTTTATCTAAACAATTACCAATACCCACATCCAAAGTTTCTCCAAAGATACGGTATTTCCCAGAAGCATAAGCAATAATCTGAGTATTCGCTCCTGAAGCATAGAGCAAAACAGGGTCTTTGGCTCCTATGGATTGTCCAATTTCCAAATGAGCAATAGAATGATGTACGGGGAGAATAGGTATGCCTAACAACTTTGCTTTTGTCTTAACAAATCGCATTCCTGCAAGCAAACAAGGAGCAAGTCCTGGAGCATAAGAAAACGCAATCGCAGTAATATCCTTTTCAGTAATACTTGCATCTACAAGAGCCTGTTTCCAGAGAGATTCAGCAACAGCAGTATGATGTTTCCCTGCTTCAATCGGAATAATTCCTCCAGTCAAGGGATGATACATATCCCGGACATTAGCTAAAATTTTTCCTTTATGACATACCCCCACTCCAAACGTATGTGCAGTTGATTCAACACCTATTATCATATATTCAAAAAGAAAAAAGAGCTTATAAAACCAACCTTAGAGAATAAAAAAGAAAAGCGGAGAAGAAAAATAAAAATGTTCCGCATATCTCAACTAAAAAAGAATTACTTCTTTTTCTTTCTACCACCGCGAGCCATTTTAGCTTCACAGACGTTACCCTTTCCATCAACATAGTAAAGGTAGCCTGGCTTTCGCATGACTGCGTTTTTAACAAGAATCGTTCCCATTGCTGTACCTCCTTTTAACTGTCGACATAGCGCCTCAACGAATATAATAGAAAACCCTATTTAAATGTTTGTCCTTCTCGACGATAAAAGAGCAAAAAATTGTTTTTTTCCGACGAGAAATGTCCCTTGAGAAGTATATTTTGTATGTACTGGAATCTCAAGAAGTCCAGTTGTCCCGTCTGGAGGACTAATATGAAAAGTGAAGGGTGAAACTAAATCGGTGCGAAGAATACGGTTTCGTTTCCCAATCCATACTGCAAAAAAAGGATAAAAAACAAAAAAAGAATGAATAGAGAATGGAAAACGTAATTTAAAATAAAGAGGAGTATGCGAAGAACGTGTACACATCAATCCTCGCAATATTCTCACTCCTTGTGCTTGAGTAATGGAAACCTGCATTGAACGCTTTCCTTTTACGAGACGCATTAGATTACTCCAATAGGCAATTCTTGACGAACAGGAGATTCATTTTTTGCAGTACGTGAAATAACAACTAATAAAATTCCAACCAAAATAATAGCTAAGAGCAATCCACTAATCAAAAGGGTACGAAGGTATGCAAGCGATCGTTCAATAATCGTAAATTTAACAGCCGCAGTTGCAGTGCTCTGTCCATACGTCATCTTCACTGAAAGAAGATATTCTCCAGGAGCTAAAGTACCTGGTAAGAAGATATCTGAAAGGCGTTTTTGTTTTGTATCTACTGCAAACGTGTCTTCATAGATTTTTTCTTTTTCTCCACCAAATGGTTGAATAAAGTATTCCATAACCACATCTGCTTGTTTTGCATCACCAACATTTAACAAATCAAGTATAACTCCCAATCTACCCCCTTGTGGAACAATTCTTTTTTCAAGACTTGCAGAAATATCAAACAGTGCCTTTAACTCTTTAATAACCACAATCAAAGGTATCTCTTTCGTAACTCCATTTGTAACCACTTGTAATGTAAGTGCATATGAGTCAACAACCGAATTTTCAGTAGTAATAATAGTTAACGTAATTTCTTTACTCGCTCCACTTGCAAGAGTAAAGATTGGTTCAGAAATACTAATTGTTGGTGTAGCTCCTTTCATAGTTAATTGTACCGTTACTTCAGTGCTTCCCTTATTTTTGATAGTAAGCGTTTGTAAAGAACGTTGACCTTTCTTAACTTCAACATCAAATTGCTTCACACTAAACGTAAGAGGATATGCAGAAGTTGTAACTCGGGAAGTAGTTGTTGTTGTTTTTTTTGTAGAAGAACTACTCGAACTTCCTCCTCCACTGCCCCCCGAAGAGCCATTAGAAGTATTCACCGCGACACTAAATATGATCCCCATTGTTGAAAAGTTAACATTTCCCGCAGAATCGTTCGCATAGGCATTAAACGTATAACTTCCATTTGCAATACTCGCATTGGTTGCATTAAAACCAGTAGAAGAACTATTGCTAGTCATGGTATAATTAGTAACTCCATTATTGAGCGAATACCATGCGGTACCATTTTCATTCAAACTTATATTGAAGTAAAGAGGCAAGGAAGTATACGTTGTATTTTCCGGACGAACAATGGTCACAGTAGGTGCAGTTTGATCATAAGTAAATTGTCCAGTTACAGTAAGATTACTTCCCCCACTTGTTGCAAAACAATAATATGAAACAAAGAAAATTTGTTCAGCAAGTCCTGAAGTGGTCCCATTGAAATCACGTCCTCCATTTGATTGTAAAGTATAATTAGTTTCACCTGCATCAAGAGAATAATTACAACTCGCGCTCTTAGAAGTAGTTACATTGAGAGGAACAATGGAATTATAGCTAATGTTATGAGGCAAATAACGAGTTACCGTTAAGGCGCTTGTATCTACGCTAAACGTAACAATAGATCTATTCTCATCTCCTAACGAATCAACAGTAAATAATGTCCAGGTATTACTTCCTTCAACTGCACTTAGACCAGTAACATTCTCTCCACAAGTAATGCTTGTATTCGTAACGCCCCCATCTAGAGAATACGCACACGAACCAGGAACAAACACTTCTGAAAGGGTATAATTAAGTTCACTAACTGCATAAGCATACGTACTATTCTCCGGATAGAGAATAAGCCCTGAGGGGTGAGGATCAACAATATAATCAATCTCAAGAGGTGCACCTTGAATCACGAGATCAAAGGTCGCCTGTGGATGAGTAAGCGCACTCAAAAAAAAACGATATTTACGATACTCAGTGATCGCATCAAAAAATGCAATCTCAGTGCCTGTTGCACTATCTAACACTCGTAGGGACGTTGCATTCCCAAGACTTCGTGCAAAAAGAGTAATATCTTGAGAAGCAGTCACATTTTCTTCGAATGTAATACGTACAATATGCTCAGGAGCCAAAGCAGAAGTAAAGATTCCATCACGCACACGTACCTCAGAAGTAATATCTGCAAGGAACGTACCATTTAGAGAATAATATCCTGCAAAAGAAACATAAATAAGGTGAAACGTCTGATTCGAAAGATGGGGGACCACCCATTCTAAATAATCTAATTGTCCATCAAAATCAAGATCATAACCATCATACGGCACAATATGCATCGTAGGAGTAGCAACCGTCAAAGGAAATGCAATCAACGCGTCTTCCAATAAAGTCACATTTTCAACTGCTTCAACAGATTTTAAGGGAGAAGAAACAGCAGAATAGTCTTCCCAATATAAAATAGGAGTACCTTTAAACGAGGCATCAAGAGTAGTAGATGCAATAACGTCAGTATATTCCAAAGATTCAGGACCTGAAATAGTAATCGTCTTCCCCGTGGAAGTTACGAGCTCCGTTGCAGTTGGAGCAGGAGTGACATAAGTAACAATAAACGAAGCAGAATCATTACTCATAAACGTAACTTCTTGAGTCAAAACATCATCTGCAATAACATTTCTAGTTATTCCCTCGCTCACAAAATCAAGTAATGCTTCATGAAGTGTTTCTTGTGTAAGAGAAACGTCATCTTGCAATATAACTGAAGAAGAAACAATCTCAGAAATGCTCCGTTCAGGAGCAATAAGACTTACATTTGTAGCTTCAACAGGTACACTCACCGTCACATTCCCTCCTCCTTCTGTGGATACATTAACAATCCAAACAACCGGTTCTCCAACCACAATACGCTCTCTACTCGTCACCACCGAGACCTCTCCTGAAGAGACAAGCACCGTAAATGCTTCTTCAACAAGTACCCCTTCTCCTCCCATCATACGCACAATTCCTTGTGCAGAACCACTAAACGATGCAGGAACTGAAAAAGTCAATAAAGTACCATTAAACGATCCCTCTAAAACACTGGAAAGAAACGTTGCTTCATGTACTCCTGCAAAATACAGCCCAAGATCAAGGGTACTTTGTTCACCAGGAAGCATACGAAACACTGGAAACTCCGCACGTTGAACCAAGGACGCCTTTCCAAAATCAAGAAAAATACTTTCTTGAAGAAGGGTTTCATCTCCTTCCACAATGGTAATACCTAAGATTCCTGAAGTAAGTATTTGATCAAACACCCCTAGATCAAGGGTATACTCTAACGAAGAAAGTGTTCCCAAAGCAACTTGAATCTCTCTCCCTTCTGAAGTAAGTTCTAATGCTGAATCAGCAACTTGAGCTTCATCAATCACAATACTTCCAGAAATAAGCTCAAACTGCTCTCCAGATTCTAAAGAAAGAATAAAGGGGGTTCCTTCACGAACAGATCCTTCAAACACCTCTTCTTCTGCAATGACATTACCGGTAATAAAAGAATGTTCTTCTTCAGATACTTCAATCTCAGGAAGAGGAGCAAGTACTTCATCAGAAGCATCTTCAAACCCCTCTTCTTCTACGATCACACTCTCTGATTCTGCTACCTGCTCTTGCTCTTCTACAACTTCTTCTTCTAAATCTGAAATTATTCTATATTGAAATCGAGCTTCACGAGAAACAGAAATTCCTTCAACAATATCCTCAAAAGGACGAGTAACAGTAACATTACCTACAAACAAGGTAACTGATGCATCAGAAGAAGGGGCGCGAGTCAAAGAAAAAGCAAAAAGTCCTTCTAAAGGTAATCCTTCCGTAAGGGTAGTTACTTCAAAAGTAGCAAAACCGGTTGTAGGGTAACGGTCAAATGTTCCAAATAGGAGGAAGAGAAGCACCATACCTCCCAGTAAAACAGGCATCGTATGCACATGAGGTCCTTGAGTAGGTGTTGTCCTACCAACATAGGAGGTTACTACCTTACCCCCTACGCGATGATTCTCATACAAATACGGACCATACTTCTTCCCATTACGATAAATAAATTTCTCGTGCACCACTTTTGTAGGATAAACCTCTTTCCTTCAAGTAAAGAGTGCTATATAAGGGTTTCTTGCTCATCCCACGACGATAAAATGTCACTTAAACAAACGTTTTGCTTGAGCTAATACGTGTTTTTCAAGCAACGCTTTCTTTGTATCGAACAGTGCTTGCTTCCGAGCAAGAGCAACACGCATATGTTCTTTATAATCGCGTTCGAGGGTAGCTCGAATGTGTGATTCTCGAGCAGAAACTTGCTGTGCAACCTGCGTAGAAACCTGTTGAGACATGCGTATCACTCGTTCACGTAATTCTTGATGCATTTTTGCCTTCTCGCTCACTAATCGTTTTTGATATTCGGAGGCATCTTGCACTCGTTGTTGAGCAATACGGGCTTGTAATGCTCGTTCCCCTTGTATTTGGACCAGACGCTCATGCGCTAATAAAGCAGCAAATCGCTTCTGGAGGGCCTGTTTTTCACGAACAACTGATTGTTTTACTTGTAATTCTCGTACTTTCAAACTTTGTTCACGTTTCTGTACAAGTCCTAAAGCCGTACGCAATTGAGATTGATGATAACCTAACGAAGCACGTAATACATGTAATTTATGTTTTGCCTCAGCTTGAGCCTTCTGAGCAAGGCGACGATAGGCCTGAGCATACTTTTGTCGGGTACGCACATGTTCTTCATGTAAAGTAGCCCTGGTAGAAGCGACATGTTCTTCTAACTGCTTAGTCACCTGCGCAAGTTCTTCTTGTAATCTTGCTGTGGCCTGTTTTCCTTTCATGCGCTCTTTAGCAATAGATTCTTTCAAATGATGTTCTCGCTGAGTAATCTCTTTTTCTTTGCTTTGTAATGTTCCTCGTTCAGTACGAACTGAAGCTAGCAAAGCAACTTTTCTAGCAATAAACTTTTGCTGCACTTTATCATTTAAATGACGTTCTTGTTCTTCTAATCGTTCAAACGATTGTTGTAATACTGCTCGTTCATGCGCAAGATGTACCTTACTATGCTCTTCTTGTTGACGCATGGTTTGTTCTCGAGCATGTAAGGTAGCTAGATGGGTAGCAATATGGGCTTGTTGTAGTTGTAACGTATGTTTCAAAGCATCCGCTTCCTCAAGTAAACGATCTTTTGCAGATTTAATCTCCGCTTTTGCACTCAAAGAAGCTTTTCGTTCAGCTTCTTTTTTACAGGTAGATAATCGCTGCTCTTCCTGACGTAAATGCCGTTTCTCATGAGCAATTCGTTGTTCAAGCCCCGCTCGTTCTTTGTGTAATAGAGAAGCTTGTTGTTCAATACGATGCATACGTTCGGTTACACGGGCACGTTGTTGAGCAAGTGTACCTTTTTCACGAGCAAGTACTCGTTGATGGTCTGTAATCAATGCCTGTTCTCGTTGTGCATATGTTTCTTCAAGTTTTCCAATAAGTTGTTTTCGCTCACGTGCAAGACGTGCTGATTGTTCCTTTAATAACAAAGCAACTAGTTTCGTTCGTTCATGAGCAATACGTTTACGCACTTCTTCAGCTAAATGCTGTTTCACTTCAGTTTGCATTGCTTCTTCCAATTGTGTATGATACTTTCGTTCTAATTCTTGTACAAGTAATTGGTAGCGTTGTGCAAATAGTTCTTCTCGCGAATTCAAGTCTGCTTGCATTTGAGCAGTAATACTTCCTTCTTTTTCACGCAAACGCTCACTTAATTCCCCTTTAATACGTGAAACAAATTCATCAAACGTACTATCAACTAAAACACCCACTCCTGAATCAATTTTTACCTCTTTCCCTCGTAAATGGGTTTGCACTTGAGAACGTAATTGCATTAATTGCTTTTCAAGACGAGGTAATTCTTTTAATGCCGAAGCATCAGTTTTAGAAAGAACTCGTTTTTGTTTCAAAAGAGTTTCAAGATCAGCAACTCGTCGTTTTAAAGAACTCACAATCATTGAACCAACTACTTTCTGTTGAGAAGCATGCGCATGTCGTTCAATCTTTGCGCGTAAGTCACGCAACGAACGTTCAATAAAAGGAATAGCGGTGATGTCTTTCAAACGCACTTTAATACGTGCAACATCAGATTCAAACCCATCAGTAGGTAATAAGGCAAGTTCATGACGCAACTGCTCAAGACGAGCAACATTCGCAGCGAATGTATCGAATTCGCGCTTTAATTGAGCAACTGTTTGTTTCACCATCTTTCACTCATAACACGAAAGTCGTTTTTATACCCTTCGCCTAGTGTTTGTATTCGCGTTTCCATCGAGCTAAAGTCACTTTCATATCTTTTGAAGCAATCCCTTGAAGTTTAGACAAACCCTTTTCTGAACTATATTCCGCTTTCCAACGAGCTAATTGACGCTTCATTGCCTGCAGATCCCCTTTTTGACGCAATGCTTTCAATTGAATTACTCGCTGTTGATGATGGTGCTTGATTTTAGCAAGCTCATGAGCGACTAAATGAGCAACAGATGCCCCTTTCGTATGCACTAAAGTACGTGCCTGTGCTTGAATAAATGAACGTTGGCGATGATACTCTTTTGCATTTAACGAATGAAGCTCCAATATGAGTGAATCTCTATCTCGTAGCAAATAAACAAAAAAACCAATCATTCCGAAAAAGAAAAGAATGAAAGCCCCGATAAGGATATATGTTTGAGAATCTCCAGAAGTAAGAAAATCGAATCGTTTTTGAGACTCACTAATTTTAAAGAGATGACTTGAACTCCCAACTGACGATTTATACGTTGCAGTAACATAAAAAACATAATCTCCGGGGGCCATGGTATCAGGGAAACCAAGAGCTTGGGTGATTTGAGTAGTCGTATCTACTGAAACCGTTTCACTTTCAGCACTTATTTGTTTACCGTTTGTATCAACTATTGCATAATGCAATAAAACATTCGTAGGACCTAATCCTTGGTTTGTACCCCCTCCAGAAGTTAAATCAAAAATTTTAATCTGAGCAATAACTTTTTCCCCAGGAGCTACTTCAGAATATTGAGGAGGAATGTCCAAATTAGCATCAAAAAAAATGTCTTCAGTTTCAACTTCAATAATCAAAGGCACTGTTGCTAGAGCAATTTTTCCCGTAGCTATCAACGAACCAACGAGCACCCCAGGTTTTAATCCATTCATATCAAATAAAAGTGTAAGGGGCTTACTTTCTCCAGGTTCTAAAGTAAAAGTAGTCAAAGGTAAAGTAAGACCCTGGGAAATGCCTTCCAAGGAGAGACTAAAACTTCCTCCCGTGCTACTTGAAAAAGTAACTGTACGATTAAACACCTCTCCTTGTTGAGTAGAAATCTTTAACAACAAGTTATTTGCTTCAAGCGTATCCGCAGATACAAGACAAGAAGTCAACAAAAACAATAAGATAAATGAGAGCATCACCTTCATAGTAACATAAGAGGAAAGAGACATTTAAACCTTACTCTTGCTATCGTCGATGAACTAAATGGTGAATTGTTCTTCGTCTCCAAAGAGATAATCCAATAATTCCTGCGCCAATAACCAATAATCCTCCAACTACAATTCCGAATAAGAGTGGAGAAGAAAGAAGGGAAGGAGAAACAACTTCAAATTGAGCACTCGAAGTAGCGAACGCACCAGGATATTGTATTTCTAATCCTAAAATATATGTCCCTTCAGGAAGTTGTGAAGTATCGAATTCTTTAATAAAATCCTTTGCTTTAAGAACATAGAACGTTTCTGTCTCTTCAAGATAAACTTTCCCGCTAAAATCTTTAATAATATAGGTAGTGATAACATCTACTTTCTGTTGAGGGCCAACTTGCAGCAAATTAATTTGTGCCTTCAAACCATCTCCTTGCATCACAATTTTTCCTTCAGAACGCACTACAATACTGGCATCAAATAAGAAGTTTTCACTTCGTACATTCAACACTACAGGAATACGAGCAGATGAAGAACCATCGCTTGCTACTAACATTCCAGTTAAAAGCCCTTCTTTTACACCCTTTAGTTGAATAGTAATCTCTCGTTCTTCTCCTCCAGCAAGAGTAATCGGTCCTTCTACAGAGAGATATTCTTCAAGTCCTTCAGAAGAAATAGTCAAGGAAAGAGGAGTAGAACGTTCATTTTTAAGCGTAAACGTACGTGTTGTTTGTACATCAACAAAGAGAGAAAAAGAAAGTCCTTGAGGAACTTCTAGGAAAGCTGCACCATCCCTTCCTCGTATCACTGTTGAAGCATTCGTAGAACTCGTAGAAGCAATTGCACTTTCTCCTCCCCCACCACTTCCACCTCCAGAACTTGAGCCCGTTCCTCCAGATGAAGGGGCAGTAACACTAAACAAACGAGTAGAAGAGGTGGCGGATAAACCATGTACGGTAATACAACTAACATTCCAATAATAGGTGCCCACACCAAATACGTGATTAAAGAGCGTTACTCCCCCATCACTAGCATTAGGGGTAGAAGTGCTATTGACAAGAGAACCATTAACGAAAAGAGAGCAATTCTGTAAAGCGGAAGTATTTGTCAAGGTAAATTGAAAGCTTACCTCTTGTGAGGTAGATTGATATACAACATCTGCACCTGGATTAGTAAGCGTAATAGTCGGTTCAGAAGCACCTACACTAAAAACAATAGAAGACGTATAATTCACATTGCCAGCACTATCATTCGCATAGGCATTAAACGTATAGCCCCCATCAGCAATACTCCCATTGGTTGCATTAAAACCAGTAGAAGAACTATTGCTAGTCATGGTATAATTAGTAACTCCATTATTGAGCGAATACCAAGCAGTACCGTTTTCATTCAGACTCACATTGAAATAGATGGGCAAGGAAGTATAAGTGGTATTTTGTGGACGAACAATTGTTACCAACGGAGCAACACTATCTACACTTGCAATGGTAACCATTCGTGTTTCAGTACTATTCACAGTCCCCGTTACATCGACAGCATATCCTTTGAAACTATGTACTCCCGCAACAAGATTCGTAAAATTAGCATAATATTTTGTTGCAGAAGCATTATAGAATCCCCCGATTTCAGTTGCACTAAACGTACGATTGAATAAAAGTACTTCATCTAACTCTCCATTCAAAAAGAAATTAGAAGCGTTATGCATTGCGCCAATAACAAGCAAAGAACTTGCAGAAGATTGTTCAACAATAGTACTATCTTGTTTTTGAGAATTGAATGCTCCATTCAAATAAAACGTAACATTCTTCGTATGGGCATTCCAAACAACAGCGACATGTGTCCAATTTCCTAAAGGAAGCGCCGTGCCCGTATCATACATATCTTTATTGGTATGTGCCCACCACCATAACTTACCCGTTGCTTGAATCCCGAAACTCCACCCCCCATACCCTCCAACAGTATCAAATCCTTTATCAATAATCGATTGTTGTTTATTACTTCGAATACGAACCCAAGCACTGATTGTTTTATTCACTACATCTATTCCTGGAACAACAGCTCCCGCATTCAAATAATCATTAGTACCGTCAAACGCATAGCCCTTTCCAAATTTGCCACTTCCTTCCGTTTCATTACGAAATGCTCCACTCAAATTACTTGCATTATATCGTCCAGTAATATCAATAACCGCTCCCGAACCATTGATTATGTCCATACGCCATCCCCCAATCAAGGAATTATCGAAATCAGTAAATGTGTAATGAAGACCATATGAATCATTGGTGGAAAGATTCACTATAATGCTCGTTGCAGTCTGACTACTTGCCTGAGCAGGCGTTTGCCCCTGAAAAGAAACAAGAGGGGTAAGTCCAGAAATAAAACAACACTGTTTCATACGATATTTCGTTTCCGATCCAAAATGTGCATCAGTAAGATTGCCATTAGTAGTATTTGAAGAAGCCAAACTCCCTATAGTAACGTGATAGGAAGCAGGACAATTCCCAGCATATGAAGTACAGGTCAAATTTCCTGCTGAAGAACCCAAACAAACAGGTACATCATATACACTTCCAGGCCCCGAATAATTACCAAATTGTAAATGTGCATTTGTAAGATTAGAAAGTCTGAAAAGAGGAGTTGATTGACAAGCATAATTCAAAGTAGTAAATATCGAAGAACAACACAAAGCATAGGCATAACTATTTACCGAGATATTTTGAGCATGGGCATTTTCATATCCTCCAGAATCGTTTTGAAGATATAAAACAGGAGTATTTGAACAACCTGCTCGAGTAGTCAGAGAACAAGAAAGGGAAGCAGAAGTAAAAGTAAGTAATAAGAGAAAACTACACACAATACCGACGATAATCACCCCACTTCGCATCGAGAAAGAGATACAAAAGAACCTTTTAACCCTTATGGTGTTGCTAACATTTATAAAGAAACAAAGCTCAAATAACCTATGGATTCAAAACAGGTGAACATTCTCCTCATTATTTTACTCGTATGTGCCGTAGGATACATGGGATATGGAAAATACGCAACATATAAAGAAACAAAGCAAAACGATTTGCTCCTTCAAGGAGCTCAAATCGGAGCACAACAAGCAATCATTGCTATTGCCCAACAAGTTGCACAATGTAATCAAGTTCCCTTAATCATAGGTAACCAATCTATTAACATAGTAGCAGTAGACTGCGTACAACGAGCAGCCCAACGATAACAGACAATCTTTAGAGTAAAATAAAGCAAACCGTTTATTTGTATGAGTAAAAATAGCGTACAAAAGATACTCGTATTCTTTAAGAAATAAAAATTAACAAATCTCTAAGCTGGATGTAGCGCCTTTAATGATCACACAACCCGTCGCATTTGAAGTAATATACGTATTGGAACTATTCAATACTAATGAATTAGAACCAAGAGTAAGATTTGCTTGAATAGTTGTCGCACCGGTAATATTTGCAGTACCCACCACATTCAATTTCTGTTGCGGAGCAGTTGTACCAATACCAACAAACGAATTACTTCCATTTACAAACAAACCAATTCCTCCGGTTGTATTTTGCACATAGAAGCTTCCCGCTCCACTACTGCTGTTTAGATGAAGCAAAGCAATAGGAACAGCAACACCAATACCTACTCGACCATTTGTACCATTCACAAAAAGAGCATGACTAATATTCACATATCGTGGGAATCCTGCTCTAATAAACGTACTAGTAGAACTATTATCCCAAGGATTAGCAGATAAGGGAGCTCCTGATGCAACAGCAGTTTGATTGTACGCAAATTGAGCATAGGTTGCATTATATGAACCATCAGATTGATTGTATAACCAAGGACTCACTGCAGTTCCATTCTTTACATAGAGCTCATTAGATACGTTTACATTTCCACGAACATCTAGTACTTGTGTGGGAGTAGCAGTACCAATACCTACAGCACCAGTATTATTAACAATTAAGAATAAAGCAGGAGTAGAGGTATTACCAATTCTGAACAATGCTTCTTGCTGTCCTATTGCTGCTTGTAAAGAAAGCGGAA
>VGKT01000010.1 GCA_016866955.1 Candidatus Pacearchaeota archaeon
CGCTTATTCTTAACAATCCGAGAAGAGAAAGGGTTGGCGTATAGTGTGAAAAGTAGCTTACAAGCTGAACAATCGTATAGTTATTATTGTATTTATGTGGGAACACGGAAAGATGCGGTGAAACAAGTTGAGGAATTGATTGTGCAGGGATTTAAGGATGTTGCACAGATGACTGCACACGATTTAGTTTTAGCAAAACAACAATTAATTGGTTTACGACAGGTTGCAAGTGAAGAAAGTAGTACGGTGATGAATGAGTTGCTTTTTGCTGAATTAGGTGGCAAAGCTGAAGATTATTACACACGCGAACAGCAGATTCAAGCAGTTACGTTAGAAGAGGTACAAGCTCTTGCTCAGAACCTTATTTCTAAGAAGTATAGTACCGCAGCTATTGTACCGCAGTGAGAAGTATAGCTTGGAAAGCACCTTGCTCTTTATATGATTTGTGGTGTGGAACATGGATCTTGGGTGGGCTGATTTATTTATAAGTTCGTATCTCTGTACATTATTTTGATGGATGTTTTAGAGCGTGTTGCTAAGGATATTTGTGAGGGCTATGGTCGTGTCTATCGAGAACGTTCTCCTCTACCCCCTGTTTGCTTATACCATCCTGTTACTATGAATGGTTCTTTCGATACCTTGGGTGAGTTAGTGCGTGCAGGTTTATGTTCACAAGGATTACATGTGCCTGCGGTTACTCTTTCACGTGCAGATGTCCCTCTTCCTAATCATTATTCTGTAGATGTTGATTGGTTTATGAATCGTTTTGAAGCAATTGCTTGAATGCTTTTGTTTTTTTACCCAGGAAAGGAAGCAATTGTTCTTCGGATGCTTCGAATATGGTTTGGAGCGTGTGAAAATGAGCGAGGAGTTTATCTGCGGTTTTAGGTCCAATGCCAGGGAATGCTTGGAGGATGAATGCTTGTTGTTCTTGGAATGATTTTGGTTTGGGAGGTTGGAGGGAAAGGGAAGAGGGTTTTCTGAGTGCGAGTCTTGTAAGATAGTGTGCAGTTTCTTGTTCGTTCTTGGTGAGAACGTAGGGAATTTTGAAGGTGAGTGCGCAAGAAAGGAGAAATCCTTGAAGTGCTTCTGGTTTGAGTATTGCTTCTCCTGTGCCTTCGATGATCAGGAGTGATTGTTCTTTGGGAAGATTTGTGAGTTGAGAGAAGATGCGTTTGTTGATGATGGAAGATTGTAAATCATTCCAGGTTTTACGTTCAATAACAATGCCTTTGATTATGTAATCGCCGATGGGCAGTTGTTCCCATTTGAGTTGTATATTGTGTTCAACGAGTAGGCTGGGAACTAAAGAGTTCTTTTCACGATTATCTACTTGGATCGTTTCTTGTGGGGTTTTTGGTTCTTTTTTTGAGGAAAAAGGATTGTGGAAGATCATTTTTAGAAAAATTTGTTGATTTTTGTGTTTTTGTTTTGGGTATTGATTTCTTTTTGAATGGTTGCGATGGTTTGATGCATTTTCTTTTCCTTTCTGATTGAGGAATAATGATTAATTTCATCTCGTGTTTCTTTGGTGATGAGCATAATGAGTTTACCTGGGGCGAGACGAGCGGTTCTTCCTGCACGTTGAATTTTTCTAATTGCTGATGCAACTGGTTCATAGAAAATGACGGCATTGACTTCAGGGATATCGAGCCCTTCTTCTCCAATAGAGGTGGCGATGAGAATGTTTTTTTCTAAGGCTTTGAATTGTTCAATGATTGCTTTTTGTTCTTTTTGAGAGAGCCCTCTCCCTGCTTTTTTTGCTTGACCTATAAACATAACAGGGCGTGCTTGAGGTATTTTTTCTAAACGGTTGCGAATCGCTTCGGCAGTATCTCGGAATTGGGTAAATATGATTATTTTTGCGTTTTGATTTTCTTTGAATTCTTGTTCTACTAATACTGCTACTTCTTCTACTTTTGGATGTTCGAATCCCTTTTCAAGAAGTTGGGTGAGAGAGAGTTGTGCTGCTCGGAATTCTGGTTGTTTGACTAATTGTTGTACTCCTTTACTTTGTTTTTCTTTTGCTTGGGTATCTAGATTATCGAGATAGAGTTTGAGTCCGGCAAGCGATTGTGTTTCTACTAATTCTAGGGCGTGTGCAATTTTGAGGGCTTGAGCAGTGAGGGACATGCCTCTGAATTTCTGTACTCCTTGCCCTTGCAATGCAAGACGCGCTTGTAGTTTGATGAGAGTGATACGATTAACTGGACCGAATAATACGCCGAGTGCTTTGAGTTCCTCTGTTTTGTGATTATAGACACGTTGAAGAAGTATTTTGAGTTCAACCAGTTCTTTTGGAAAGGGAACTTCTACTTTTGTAAATTCTAATTCTTTGAGATAGGGTTTGACATCTTCTGATTCTCGTGTGCGTAATTCTATTGCTTCGATAGCAAGGTGTTCACATATTTGTCGCACAATCTCCGGATCTGATCCTGGAGAAGCAGTGAGTCCAAGAATGTGTGGATGAAGCGCTTGTTGTTTGTATGCTTGTACTACCTTTGTATAATCATATTGTTTGAGACAGCGATGGGCTTCATCGATTACAATCAAAGAAACATCATGTAATGAATAAAGGTGCTTGTCGATGTCGTTTGCAATACATTGGGGGGTTGAAAGAATAATTTCTCCCGTTTGAAATGCTTTTTTTCTTTCGGGTGCTTTTACTTCTCCTGTAAATAGGGTGCGTTCGGCAAAAAGTTCGGGAAGTTGTTTGTGAACATATTCATAATGTTGTTCTACCAAGGGTTTGGTGGGGGCGAGGAAGAGGATTTTTGAGCCAGGTTGTTGTTTAAGACGATGAATAATAAGGTGTAATGCAATCAATGTTTTACCCACGCCTGTTGGTACCACGACCAAAGTATTTTTTTGTTTACATGTTTCAAGAATAGCTGTTTGATACTCACGAAGTGCAAGAAGATTGGGAAGCATTGGTCTGCTATTTGATATAAGTATAAATGATTAGTGGTTATGTCCTCTTTACATCAACATATCATCATTACCTGCAGCTGCGGGAACCATTGGTTCTTCACGGCTCGGTACTTGTGCTTTAGTGATGATGAATACATCACCAATTGCGCGTACAAATTGATGTGGAATAATAACTCCTCGAGCTCCACCAAGGCCTGCAGTTAATCCTGAACCAACACGAATTCTCCAGCCTTCAACCTTGTTATCTACCAAGGTAACTTCTTCAATTTGACCAAAGTAATCCCCTTCAGCAGTGTATACGTGCTTACCGATTACTTCACTAATCTTTTTTACTCGTAACATATCTTTGGTGTTCAAAATATACTATTTATACTTTATGCTTAGAGAACAGATATAATCGAGTATTCTTCAAACAACAGAATCTTTATATAAAACACTCTTTCTTCTCTTGTATGCATATTCGTGAGTTTCTTCACATCCTGGGAGCAATTATTATCGTCGGTATTACTAGCGCCTTTGCGCCTAGTCGTGCTCAAGGAGCAGAAGTAATCCTCCCTATTTTTGTGTATAGTGTTATTTTAGTGGTTGTTGCTGTCGGGGGTAAAAAACTCGCAGCGCATTTGTTGGATGCAGAAGTGGAGCATGAATTATGGACAATGCATCGATTTGGTTTTAAGAAACATCAGTATATGAGTCAAGGAATGCCGTTTGGGGTTATTTTGCCTTTGTTTTTTTCTCTCTTTACATTGGGTCTTGTAAAATTGCCTGCTTTATTGACGTATGAGGCTCGTGCCGCTACTCATCGTGCTGCGAAACGATTTGGTTTCTATAGTTATGCCGCAATGACTGATTGGCATAATGCACTTATTGCTGCTTTGGGATTATTTGGTTTATGGGTGTTGGCATTTGTTGCCTATTTGACAGGCCATGAATATTTAGTACAAATGTCTGCATGGTATGCTTGTGCTTCTCTTCTTCCTTTTTCCAAACTTGATGGGACGCAATTATTCTTTGGTTCTCGTGTATTGTACACTCTTTGTCTCTTGGGAACCCTTATTTTGACCGTGTACTCTTTTCTCTTAGCAGGATCATTTTAGAATATTTTTAGCAGTATATTTATATAGGGGTTTTTGTTTTAGAAATTATGGAGTTGACACTTTTTACTTCCTCGTTTGCACAAGCATTATTGGTTTTTGTGCTTGTTTTTGCACTTATATTTGCTATTTTACAAAAGACGAAATTATTGGGAGATGGGAAGGCACAAATTGATGCTCTTGTTGGAGGTGCCGCTGCACTTCTCGTATTGAGTGCGGGTTATGCACTTGAAATTATTCAACAATTAATTCCTTTTCTTGCGGTTTCACTTGTAATTATTTTAGTGTTTCTTTTATTAGCAGGATTCTTCTGGGAAAAATTTGAAGTTCCTGGTTGGATGAAAACAACGGCCTTTGCTCTTGCATTTGTTGCAGTAATTATTGCGGTTTTGAATTTCACGGGAGGATATGACCGTCTTGAAGCATTCTTTAGTAATTGGTCTTCGCTTTGGAGTAATATTCTTGTATTAGTTATTGTGGGTGTTGCTGTTGCTGTTGCTCTTTCTTCCGGTGGTTCTGCCACAAGCAATAACGGTAAATAAACAAAGGTATAAAAAGAGGATTTAACTAACAAACATCATGGACATACAATCACTTCTTTTGCAATGGCAGAGTATTGGAGTGTTTGATTATCTTTTGCCTTTCTTGTTGATTTTTGCTTTAGTGTTTGGAATTATGCAAAAGACTAGCTTGCTTGGTGGGGAAAAGCCAATAAATGTTTTGGTTGCCTTGGTGGTTGCCTTACTGGCTCTTCAGTTTGATTTTGTTCCGTTATTCTTTCGAGAAGCATTCCCTCGTTTAGGTATTGGCCTCGCTATTCTCTTTTGTTTAATGGTTTTATTGTATCTCTTTGTTGATAGCAGTTCTCAAAAAGGAGTTAATTATGGATTGTTGGCAATTGGAGCAGTTATCGGTATTGTGATTATTTCTCAATCCTTCCAGCAATTTAATTGGGGTGGATTTGGTTTAGCATATGATCAATATGTGGGCTGGATTGTGGGGGCAGTACTTGTGATTGGAGTTATTATCGCTGTTAGTTCGTCTGGATCGTCTGGTAAGCCTAGAGGGCCAGGACAGACGTAATTTTCCATGGTGCTTGATCTTTCTGGGTTAGATTATTTATTGCCTATTTGGTTATTTTTGTTAGTGTTTATTATTTCATTTGCAGTACTGGTATCTACTAAAATAGTGGGAGAAAATAAGTTTTGGTTAGTATTTGTTGCATTTGTGTTGGCAACGTTATTTATTACCGCTGCTTCTGCTCGTGATTATGTTGAGAGCACTGCTCCTTGGGCAATTGTGGTATTGATGGTGGCGTTCTTTATTCTTTTAGTTACTGGGTTTATTGGTGAACCTGCGAAGGCTTTGAAAGGAAGTGTGGGTGTTGGATTGGTTGTTGTGCTTTTGTTAGTGTTCTTATTTGCTGCTTTACGCATGTTTGGAGATTCTCTTTCACCAAGCACTACTCGTGATCCTTTGCTTCTTTGGTTATATTCGGGACCAGTTGCAGGCATTGTTATCTTATTAGCCGTTTGTGGTTTGGTTGGATGGGTTTTGACTAAGAAATAATTTTTTTATTTTTTTAATTATTTATTCTGATTGTTGTGTTTGACGTGTACGAGATTGTGGAGCTATTTGTCCACGTGAACTAAGTGTTTTGACTGTTTTTTGTGTTTCAAGTAATTCACGTTTAAGATCTTCTCCATTTGTAAGGTATTCGCCCACGCGTTGAAGAAGAGAGAGTTGGAGTTTGTCAATGATGTTTTCAATACGTTTGAGACGTTCATCAAGTGAATGGAGCTGAGCTTCACTCGTTCCTTTAAAGAGGGTAAGTTGATTGAGTGCATTTTCTGCTCGAGCCATCTTTTCAGAAACTACCTGTTCGGCTATTTCTGCGATAGTGTCCCCTGTTGCTCCCCCGTATCCTTGCGTTTGATAGGCATCTTGATATTGGGGTTGTTCAGCATATTGTGCTGAAGAGGGTTGTTCAGGACTGGGAAGAGGTGGAGACTCTTGGCTAGTGTTTGTGGAAAGCGACGGTTGAAGATCTTGATCTCCTTGTCCGGGAGCAGTAACTGCATCACGAATAGTCGATGCAGAAAGAGCGTTTGTTATTTCTTGAGGAGCATATCCGCGACGAATAAGTAGTTGACTTATGACTTCATCAGGTGAGCCTTGCTGACGAAGTTGATCAATTTCCTCTGAGAGGGCCATTATGCACGTAGCATATCCAATTGACGCTGGATAATTGCTACCTCCTCTTTTCGTGCGTTGTTGTTGCTTTGTTCGGTAAGATTACGTGTTACTTCTTTGAGTCTTGAAAGATCTGTTTGAAGTGTGTTTACCATTTTTCGTGTTTCAGTGAGTTCTTTGATAAGTCCCTCGCGCAATTCAACAAGCGTTTGACCGATAAGTAGCACTCGTTCTTTGAGCAGGCGTTGACGTTCTTCATTGTCGCGAATGCGTGCTTCTGTTATCACCTCAGGCATATGACATTCAGGTGAATTGGGTTTAAAAATTGTCGCAGGCAAACCCTTTTAATGAAGCGAATATAAGAAGGGGGAGGTTGATTATGTTATTTAAAGAAAAAGCGCCATTATATGCTACGGAATTAGAACGTAAGCAGGGTGAAACACTTCTCTACGTTAATTATTTGCAAGCCCCGTTTGTTCCAAGTCTTG
The DNA here is from genome assembly GCA_016866955.1 of Candidatus Pacearchaeota archaeon. Classification (GTDB taxonomy): domain Archaea; phylum Nanobdellota; class Nanobdellia; order Pacearchaeales; family GW2011-AR1; genus SICV01. The sequence goes on from VGKT01000010.1 coordinate 6,707, forward strand.
TGGATGGCCCCGGAGTGATGGCGCGAACAATTGATGCACTTATTCAATATCCTGAAGTGAGTGGTATTGTATTTGTGCAACAACGGCATTATGCGTATGCACATGCTCAGGTGCATTTATTGAGTGAAATCGCACGATTGCATACGTTTTTAACAAAACATGAAAAAGTTTTATCTCTTGAGTTGCTGAGTATGTTTGGTTCTGGAGAGGTTTTATTTGGGGATATGCATTATCTTATGGATCTCTTACGACAAGATCCGGTTGGTTGTTATGCTGAAGTGAAACGACGAGTGGGACAGTTACGCGCGCAAGTAGCAAGCGGACAAGTGGTAAATCAACAAGGATTGCTCGGTTATGTACGCTTATTAGAACGCATACAAGGATTGCTGGAAGGAACTAAACTTATTGGACAATCGGTGACGCGGGGAATTCTTTCAGGAAAATTGTTGTATGCTGAAATATTTCGACCTTCTATTTTGCCTAATTTTAGTTTCACTCGTCTTGCTGCTCAATTTCCTCTGGATGCAAAATTAGTTACTCAATATACTATACGAAGTGGAGAAGAAGAGGCAATTGTGACTTTGTTGCAAATTCCCTCTGATGCAAAATATGTCTATCATGTACTTCCTCCAGAATATGCTTTGTCTGAAGAACAACATACGTTGTTGATGATTGCACGTCAAGTGTTAATTGAACATCGACCTAAAGCGGAAGAGTTTACAGACCCTGAAAAAACGCGTTCTATTTTTATTCAAGTTGCGCGTGATCTTCTTATGGAACTTGCAGGACAGAGAGGGATTGCCTTGAGTTACACTATGCTTGAACAATTAAGTCATATTTTGGTACGGCATACAATTGGATTTGGTATTTTAGAGGTATTGCTTTGGGACCAAAAATTACAGGATATTGTGATTAATGCACCAATTGCACAAAATCCTGTTTTTGTTCGTCATGAACAGTATGATGCCTGTGTAACTAATATTGTGCCGAGTTATGAGGATGCTGATTCCTGGGCAGGTAAATTACGATTGCAATCTGGAAGGCCCCTTGATGAAGCGAACCCTATTTTAGATACAGATTTGGTATTTGGAGGGGTGCGAGCGCGTATTGCTGCTATTAAAGAACCTCTTTCTCCTGCAGGGCTTGCTTATGCTTTGCGTCGTCATCGAGATCAACCCTGGACACTTCCCTTATTTATTCAGCGAAATATGTTGAATCCGCTTGCTGCAGGATTATTGAGCTTTTTGATTGATGGAAGTCGAACTTTGTTAGTTGCTGGTACGCGTAGTTCAGGAAAAACGAGTTTGTTAGGGAGTTTGTTATTGGAAGTGATGCCTCAGCATCGTATTGTGGTAGTAGAAGATACTTTGGAATTGCCTGTTGATGCTTTACGTGAGATTGGATATGATATTTTACGTATGAAAGTACGTTCCGCTTTAGTTACGGGAAGTACGGAGATAGAAGCAAGTGAAGGTATTCGTACTTCATTACGTTTGGGAGATTCAGCACTTATTGTAGGAGAAGTACGTAGTGGAGAAGCGAAGGCATTGTATGAAGCTATGCGTGTGGGTGCGTTGGCGAATGTTGTTGCTGGAACCATTCATGGGGATTCACCCTATGGAGTATTCGATAGAGTGGTGAATGATTTAGGAGTGCCCACCACTAGTTTCAAAGCAACGGATATTATTGTGATTGCAAATCCTGTACGAAGTCCTGACGGATTACATTCCGTTCGTCGTATTATGAGCATTACTGAAGTGCGGAAACATTGGACGAAAGATCCTTTGAGTGAGGGAGGATTTGTTGATTTGATGCGTTATAATGTAGAAACAGATCAATTAGAACCTACTCCTGAATTATTAAATGGAGATTCTGAAATTGTAAAAGCTATTGCAGGTACCGTTAAAGGATGGGCAGGCAATTGGGATGCTGTTTGGGATAATATTTTGTTACGTGCAGATATTGTGCAAGCCATGGTGCGTGTTGCTGAACGTCTAAAAAAACCTATTTTATTAGAAGCAGCATTTCATGCACAAGCAAATCATCAATTTCATCGTATTGCTGAACAAATTCAAGCTGAACATGGATTGCCTGATAGAACGTTGGTTTTTGCTCGATGGGAAGCATGGTTACATCAAGTTGCTGCATCTTTTTAATGTCCCTTTTTATTTTTTGAAAGATTAGAGGTCACTGATAACGGTAAGTGCGAGAATGGTGAGTGTAAGTGTAGCTAAAAGGGTTGCACCAAGATAGAGAGCAAGACCAGTACGAATGTTTTGTGCACGTTCATATTTTTCTTTGAGAAGATCTTTTCCGGAATCTACTATTACTAATGCATTGGTGAGGATAAATATGACTTGTATGATGTAGACACCAATTGCTAATTGGATGAAATAAGGGGGGATCATTTCTCCGACCTTGAAGAGATCAGTAATGTTGAGAATGTTTGAAAATCCGGCTTCTTGACCAGAAGGGAGAGTATCTTTGAATGCATCTAATTTATTGAGGATTGCGGTAATCATTACGCTTAATCCCACTACGATTCCTGAAAGAAGCGGGGCAAGGAAAGTCATGTTAGAACGCATATCTGAAACTACTTCTGCTAAGAGATCGTGTAGACGTTGATTTATTTTTTCAACATTTTTGATATATTCTGAGATTGCCATAAGTGATTGAGCGGCTACTTGTAAACCCTTTTTGACTGATTCTACTAAAATACGCATACTTGAGGAAATAAGATTTGAAGGGAAGTATACGATTGCTCCTCTGCGTCTGTCAAAGATTGCTTGTTCTAATGATAATCCTGCTTGTTGGATATTGCTGTTTACTAAAGCAAAAAACTCATGTGTTTGTTGATTTTGAGTTACTTCTGCCACCTTTGCAAAAGCAATCTCTGCAGGAACGTTATCTCCTAATCTATTGCCTAATTGGAATAAAGAGGTTGTAAATTCTTGTTCTAATTGTTTTGTTTGTTCACGAGCTTTGATGAGTTCTTTTGTTTTTGCACGATAGACAAGGTAGAAGTAGAGCCCAAGTGAAGCTGGAAAACAGAGGCTGAGGAGTGTAGCAAGTGGACTGAATGGTCCTGCTTGTGTACCATTGACTATTTTGAAATCGAATATTTTTTGATTTTCAAAGAAAGGTATATTGAGTTCTCCAAACGTATAATCTCCTTGCATTCCAAATGTTTGTTGGATGAATGACGATTGCAACATAAAAGGAAGAAGGGTGGCTAGTAAACCAAGTATGAGTATTGGAGCATAAGTAACCCAGGGTTTTGTTGAAGCATATTCTGGATAAGCAGGGTTTTGTTCAAGAATCGACGTTTCACCATATCCTCCTGGGCGTTTGAGAAGGGCTTGGTTAACTAAATATACAACTATGAACGGAATGATGAGATTGAATCCGAGGAAGACATGATACCATTGGATAAGCCCTCCGAGTAGTGTTGATGCGAGAGGGAGCATCGCTAATCCTAATGTGGGAAGAATGATTCCCAACATATAGACGTTCGTGAGGGGAGCACGAACTTCTCGACTATATTTGAGCATTTTTTCATATATCCCATCCAACATAATCTGTAATGATTTTTCTAGAATCTGAATTCTTCTTGCTTCTGAAGGTTCGTAAAGACTTGATTCAATTAAATGAAATGATTCAATAAATTCTGGAGCGTCAGTACGCCAATTTTCAAGATAGGTATCGAGTGATTGTTTGAGAGTGGGGTATTTTCCTACTTCTACATCGTAAATTACTTTTTGAAGTTCTTTTGCAAGTGGGCCTGCAAGATTATTTGCAGTAAAAGTGATTGCTCGTTCAAAGTTTGAAGTATGTTTCATGTAAATGACAGTGTATAAAATAGCGGGAACCATTTCGGCACTTGCTGCTAATTTCCATTCATGTGCTAATCGAGTAGGATAGGATGCAAGATAATAATAGAGAAAGATTCCTCCAAGAATTCCTAAGCTTGTGAAGAGGAACGGAATTTTGGAAGTAATGAGGAAGATACCAACGGTAATAAGGGTGGTTAGGAGAAATATGCCTACGAATCCAGTAAGTGCAAGACCAAGTGCTTGAGCGGGTGAGACGGCGACATGTGCTTCTTTCAGGGCTTGGGCAACTTTTAATTCATCTTTTTGAGAAAGTTTGAAGGCGAGAATGTTTCCTAATGATTGAGCGAGTTTTTCATAAGAGGAAAGTGTGGGAGTGACATCTTGTTTAAACTGTTGATATTCATTTGATATCTGGTTCGTTTCAAGGCGAGCAAGATATCGTTTTGCGAGGTCAGGAGGGGCACCCATCTTTTTCTAGTAACTTCAATCGTCGTTATAAACCTTCGGGGGGAATGTATTTAAGGAACCGGTTTCTTGAAGAGGGATGCGTAAGGGATTAACTCAAGAAACTGTGGTGGGTATCCTTATTTCTTTGTTTGTGTTGGCTTTAATTTTAGGAGGTTTTTATTTAGGTGTTAGTGGAAAATTAGGGGGTATTGTAGAAGGGATACGAGGTTCTTTTAGATCATGAGGGGAGCGATACAAACAGATGAACTTGGTAAATGGTCTCTAGCGTTGTTTGTTCTGGTGGTACTCGTTTTGTTTTTTGGTACTCAATATGACAAAGGGGTTTTTTCCTTTTTTCGACAGATCCCTAGCAATTTTTCATATTATGACTCAGAAGATGGAAGTGCGTTTGTGCGACTTAATGTTGATGAGAAGCATTTCCTTGAATATCGTACCACTGCTAGCTGGGCTACTTTTAGTTCCCCGACGGATCCATTTACTTTAGGACGTGAGACGTTTACGCCTTCTGTTGTACACACCGCCTTATTCAATTTTTGGTTTATTCGTTTCAGTGAAGCGGAACCCTTCCGTCTTTCTCTGGGAACTCTGGAAGTTAGGCGTTCTCCTGAACGTACTTCTAATGAAAATGCAGTTTTTACTTGGTGGGGACTATCAACTAGTTATGAGTGTCCTACTAACCCTTGTATTTACGGGGGAGATTTGGTAGGGTTATACAAGTTTAAGGATGGTACTTCTCCAGGGTTCTTTATACTTCGAGCGAATAATGATATTGCTTTTGCCAAGAATACGGCTAATGAACGTACGTTTGTGCCGGACCGAGAACTACTCGCTAAAGCAAAGGGAGTTTTACTTGCTTATCGAGATGGCATTTTGCCTATTCCTGTTTCCATTGACGGTAAGCATTATTGTATAAACTATATGAGTTCGGGAAATAAAGGGCATCTGGTGGTGAATCTTGCTATTCCTGTTCAGGTGGATACCACATGTATTTAAAGGGGATGGGGGGAGATTCGATTCTGAGTATTGCTCTTTGGATTCTTTTTGCTTTGGTCGCTTTGTTTGGTGTGAAGTATCTTCTTCAGGTGCTAACGTAATTGTTATAAACCGCTTTCTCGTGGGAAATTAATGAAACGAGGGGAATTAACATCTAGTCAAATTGTATTGCTTATTTTGGCTTTAGCTGCTTTTCTAGTGTTAGGATTATTCCTTTGGTCATTACGTCAAGCAGCTGATGGTGATGCACAAGCTTGTAAACTTTCAGTATTGACTCGTGTTTCATTGCCGGAGGGTGTAAGGAATGTTGCACCTCTTGCTTGCACCACTGAAAAAATTTGTTTAACTGGGCGCGGAGGGGATTGTGCGGAAAGTATGGCTGGAGAGAGTATTGAAACGATTAAACTCTCTAAAGATGATGTTTCTGCAGCACGTACTATTGAAGCAACTGCTGCAGAAGCTATGTACCGTTGTTGGGATATGATGGGGAAGGGGCAACTTAATTTCGCTACGAGTTATCTTTCTTCTCGAGCGTTAAAGCCCGCTGAACCACTCTGTATTATTTGTTCACGTATTGCTATTGATAGTGCTGTTCCTCAAGGCGTTATTGAAAAAGTGCAATTTGCAGACTATCTCCGTTATACTAAAGTTCCAGGAACAAGTAAAACCTATCTGCAAGCATTTAGTGACAGCGAAGTGAATGCTTTCCCAGCCATCTCTAAAGATCTTAATCAACTTGAAAGCGTGTCGTTTAATCCTCAAGGAGGAAGTCAACAGTTTGCTATTGTGTTTATGCAAATTGTTGTTACTGACTGGAGTGATGCAGCGGGCAAGACCTTAACAGATTTATTTGTTGGAACGAGTGCAGGTGCCGGAGGGTCATTTTATATTGCTCCCGTCAGCACCTCTCTTAACGCAGGAAGATTAATTAGTTTTATTGGTAAAAATTTCAGAGTTTTTTCTATTGGTACGATTGCCGTTGCAGGGGGAGTCGCAGCTACTCAATATATTAATACCCAAGCAAGTCGAGAACTTGCCGCCGGTTATTGTGGGACGTATGCTTCTACTGGTTCTCAAAAACAAGGGTGTTCTATTGTGCAGGCAGTACCCTACGATGCACGCGAAATCAATAAACTATGTGGGGGGAATATAGATGGAGCACCATGAAGCGCGGTGATGTATTAGCAAATAATTTTTTAGAGATCTTATTGGCGGTGATAGGATTAATTGCTGTTGGTTATTTTGCGTATCAGATTTATCAAGTATCTGTGAATCAAGAAACAACTATCGCTAAACGTATGCTTGATTCATTGGAGACAAAAATTAATCGTTTAGAGGTGGGACAAACGGGGGAGTTTACTATGAAGACGCCTTGCAAAGACAAAGATCTTGAAGAATGTAATTGGTTTTTAGTTGCTTGGGGAAAGGGGGATCTTACACGCCCTGAAAAATGTTATTTTAAAAGTTGTGTGTGCGCGTGTAGGAGGGTAAATGGTGGGGGATGGGAAGATCATCTTCGTGTGAATGTTTGTCAGACTAATGGTTTTTGTCGGTTTTTTGCTGATGACTCAATACGTATAATTGGACAAGATGAAAAAAAAGATATTATGCCCGTGGGTACCGACCCCATTGATCTACCAATCAATACCGGTATTCTTGAAAAAGTTTCATATATTCGACCACGTCCTCTTTCTGTCTTCAACGTGACTAAAGAGGCGAGTGGGTTAACCATTCAGGCGGTATAAGATGAAACGAGGAGAGGGGAACGGAATGATTGAGAATACGGTCATTTATTGGATTATTTTATTGTTGTTTGCAGGGATTCTTGCTACTTTTGTGACGCGTCATCAGGGAACGGTTGATCGATGGGAAGAATATTATGCGTTTTCTCTTGCTCAGACCATTAATCGTGCGCATGCAGGAGACGTGATCCGTGTTGATGTGAGTTCTGCTGTTTCTCTCGGAGCACGCAACAAACTTACGGATGTGCAGAGTATGTTTCTCATCAATCAAGAAAAGCGAGAGGTAGGAATACGTTTACGTCCGGGAATGGTTTATTGGTATCCTTATGTCCGTGCGGTGACTGTTTCTAATTGGAAGGTTGATATTTCGGGTAGCGCTAGTGTCCTTATGTTTGAGGTGCAAGCATGAGACGGGGAGCAGTAGGAAATCAATTATCCTTTTTGTCTTTTCTTTTTTTATTAAGCATTGTAGGGGTCGGTATTGTTGCGGGGACCCTTCTTTTTTTTGGAAAGGGAACTGATTATCGTGTTGACGAGAGCGTGGGATTAGGGTATTTGTTAGAGCAATGCATTCGAAACGAGGCATTTATGGACTCTCTTGCTTCCTGCGGCATCGATGAACGGGCAATTGGACGAATGGGTTCGCTGGTGAGTGTGTGTGCAGGGGACTGTTTCGAACAAACGTCTCATCAGTTGCTGCGTGTGGGGGATAGCATTGAAACGTGTCGTATTGTAAGCGGGAAAAACCCTGCTTATCCTGGTTGTGCAGAACGATATTTTATTCATGAGGGGACCACATATCATATTGTTGTTGGTACTTTTGTTGGGGGGAAAAGTCGATGAACCGAGGACAACTAGCTAAATTATTGAGTACTCTTCCTGTGCTCTTCTTTGTTGTTTTTTTGATGGGGGGATTTGTGTTTGCTTCTTCAATACTTTCGCTTAACCAGGTTCAGACGCATACTCCTCGTTATTTTTCTCCTGAAGGTTCCTTGTTTAATGAAGAAATTATGTTGCAAGGAACTACACTTCCTCTTCTTGAAGGTCTCCTTCTTTCATATTTTAATTCTTCTCTTCGTCCCGTATTTATGACGAGCGTGCGCGGCATTGCTTATAATGCTTTGGGCCCTTCCCCAGAATACTCTCTTTTGACTCGGCCGTGCGTGTTATTTGTAGTTGATGAAGTGAGTGGAAAACGAAGAGGGGTACGTTACTTATTTCTTAATGATAGTTCTGGAATCGTTCGAGAACATTATGATGTTGCGCGATCGGAGCTGTACGCTCCTGAACCCTTGCCTGTTTGGATTCGATTGCGTGATAATACCGGATGGAATTTTATTCGTCTCCTTTCTTCCTTTGCACGTGTGTTTGTGCATCGAGAAGGACAAGATTTTGAGGTGATTGCATATACGGGGGCGTGTAAACGTGTATAGGGGTGATTCGGCAACCTTTGGTGTAATGCTTGTTGCGGTTTTGTTAGTTATTCTTGCAGGGGTTACGATGTATCGCTCACCAACTATCGTTGCTCCTCTCGATATTGTTGAGGTACAATACAGCGTTGATACCTTGGAATTGTTTGTACAGATGCGCTTAGAACGGCTTGTTTCTGAAGCGATGGTTTGTACTACGTGTGAAGAAGACAGCTTTTTAGAGCGTATTCGTGAATTGCGACGAGATTTGTATCTTATTGATACAAACGTATATGGCTTACTCCGTGGGGGAAGTTACACTGTTACTCCTGTTGATGAAGGATTTGAAGTTGTTTTTCAAGGGATCTGGGTGCAAGGACGTTTGGGAAAGACTAGTGTGAAGCGTTCCTTTGATGCTAAGTTTGTTGTTGCTTCAGATGGCACTTTAGTGCGGAACATTTATAAAGAAAATTAACGAGCGAGTTGTATGAAAAGAGGACAGTTAGTTCAGGAAAATCTTGCAAATATTGTTATTGCTCTTGCTGTTGTTGCGATTATTGTTTTAGCTATTCTTGCGTTTCGTGGACAATTGGGCGGTTTGAATGTTAACAATGTCCCTTTGAATTCGATTGTTGCTTCCTGTAATGTTGCTGCAGGATTAGAGCAGGGAAAAGCGGAATATTGTACTTTAAGTACCTATGACTTTACGGAACTTGATGGTCGTTCTCAGTATGTTACTTGCGCTTATTTGGCAGGGAAAGGATTACTTGAACAATCTGCACCTATTTTTGGTGTTTGCCCTTCTTCTGCTGAAGAAGCTAAGAAAGTATTTTGCGCTTCTTTGGTTGCTAAGGGTGATCTTAAACGAGATACGTATGTTGATGGTAAACCTTGTACTGCTGCTTCAGGCGTCGAGTCCTGGCTTGGAACGTCATATGAAACTGCAACTAGAAAAGAAACTCCAACTAAAGAAACTCCAACTAATAAACCTTAATTCTTCTTATGGATTACGCGGTACCTGATCGACGCAAGACCAAGAATGATAAGCGAGCGAAAGGGAGATTTATGCGCTATAAACGTGGTGGACAACATCGAGTAGATGGTGTTTCATCTCTTCGTGCTTCTTCTTAATTTTTTGATGTATCTGATGAGGGGAACTCTTGTATAAAAAAGAGAAGAGGAGCTTTATTAACTACTCTTTACGTTAGGAGATTATGTTTGAAGTGATGTTTGGATTTGCCCTTGTTTTGTTGGGATTTGCAGCCGTGCATGATTGGAAAACTACGTTTGTGAGTGATTGGGTGGTGTATGCGTTATTTTGCCTGGGGTTGTTGGGGCTTGTTGTTGGAGGAGAACTTGTTGCAGGATTGCTTGTGACTGGAGGATTGGGGCTTTTGGCATTGACGTTTTATTATGGGGGTGTCTTTGCACAGGGAGATGCACGCTTATTGATTGCCTTGGGCCCTGTTTTGCCCGGAATTGCACTTGCTTCGCGTGGATGGTATGCAATTGGATTTGTATTTCTTTTACTGGTGATCGGGTTAGTTTATACGTTGGTTATTAGTGGATGGAAAGCAGGTCATGATCGAGGGTATTATCGAGAAGTGCATGCTTTGTTCACTACTTTTCGATTTGTTGTTTGGGGATTGCTTGGAGGGGGATTTATTTGTTCATTTTTGCTTTCGGGGATGTGGTGGGGACTTGTGTTTGGAGGGGGATGGATTGTGTTTGGATTATGGATACATGCAAAAGCAGTTGAGAAAACGTGTTTTATTGCTCGAGTTGCCCCTCGTAATTTATTAGAAGGAGATTGGTTGGTTTCTTCAGTGAAGGTGGGACGTCATGTGCTTCATCCTTCTGTTGCTGGATTATCTCGACCAGATATTGCACTTTTACGTCGATATAATCGATCAGTGCTCATAAAACAAGGAATTCCTTTTGTACCTGTTTTCTTTTTGACGTATCTTCTTATGGGGTTCGTCGCTTTAGGAGGATATGAGCAGGCTTTGTTAGGATTGGTGCAGGAAGTACTTTCTTAGTTCGTTTACGAGGAGTAAACAAGACCTTTGTTTGTATTTGTTTAAGTTCTTCTTCAGTTATTTTTGTGCGAGGAGAGAGCAACGTTTTCTTTTCTTTATAACTTGGAATGATATGGATCACTGATTCGCCAAACAATTCTTGTGTGGCAATTTCAATACTACTTGCTTTCAGTTTTTTAGTGATGGTGAGACCAATTTGTTTTGCTCGTTTGAAGAGTGCAGTGGATAGTTTCGTTGCTTTTGCAATTGCTTTGCGAGGGATGAGAAGGGTATGTCCCGGTGAAATAGGATTAATGTCTAATACGGCGAGGCCTTCGGGAAGGTCACTTACGATTTGAGAGGGTATCTTTCCTGCGATAATTTTTCTGAAAATGGATTCTTTATCATTTCCTTGTTGTTCACGTTCTTCACTTTGTTTTACTAGTTCTTCAAGTGCTTCTGGAGAGAGTTCTTCTATTTGTTTGAATGCTTGGGCTTTTTTTTCATCAGGTAATTGAGCAACTTGTTCGCGCAATTGTTGACGTATTTCTTTTTGTTGTTCAAAGGTAAGAGGCATTCTTTGAGAAGGAGAACGGGGTTTATAGGATTATTTGTTTTTGTTAGACTGTTTTATTCGTTTTTGTGTATATTGATTGCGATAGGGGCACTTTTACCCAAATGCGCGTCTATAATCTTCAATGGTTGCTGAAGAAACGCCTGGAATTGTTGCTAATTGAGCTTCTACAGCATCAGTTCCCTTTTCTTCTGGCATGTCCGTCTTGACATGTACTGATTTGAG
>VGKT01000011.1 GCA_016866955.1 Candidatus Pacearchaeota archaeon
AATCCAAATCCACACCCTGCTATTTTTTTCTGTTTGTTGTTCTTCCATACTCTCTAAATAGAAACGTTCTTTAAAAATATTTCTGCGTTAGCAGACTATCTGTCCCGAAGGGACGCGGGCAACTCTCCTCTCTAGGGCGGGCGGTTGGGGGCAAAGACAGATTTTAAACAATTTTATCTCTGACAATTTTGTTTAAGCAAGATTAGACGCCGAATGGCGTAATGGTTTTGAGTATAGCTTAAACGAAACGAAGGAACAGATTTTCAAGTTTGTCGAAGACAAATCCGAAGGACAGATTATATGGTTACGTTTAATCGTACGCTGTAAACGAACTTTCATCCATTATTTGCCAATTCAAAGATAAGATGAAAGTTAGACTAAACTCCGTTTCTGAACTAAGAAGAACACTTTGGGACAAAGTGAGGAGTTTATCGTTTACTTGTGATTAGGCGAGTTTTCTCAAAAAAACCCCTTGCTGAGCACGAAGCTCCAAGGGTTAGTAAACTTGACTCAAAATTTGAGGTTGGGCGTAATTGCTGTTTGTTATCGATTTATGGAGGGCTACTATTTCGGGTAGGGGACGGCGCGCGCTTTTAGGTTCTTCTCAAAAAGATAAATTCCGTCATACGCATGAAAAATTTTGACAAGTTTATTCTTAAGATAATCAGAAACTTGTTTTACTTCAAAAGATATTCTTTTTGCATCTTTATAATTAGTTTCTTTGATTATCCTATAGTTTGTCAATTTTTTATAATTCTTAGGAACATCTGAATTTTTTATTTGTAAAAATAAAATTGGTTTGTATCCTTTCTTAAGATAAAATCTCTCTGCATTTTCTCTTGCTCCTAAAATTATCTTCTTCTTGTTTATTTTTAGGACTTGTCCTTCAAAGAAACTCAACAACTTAGAACCAAGCCCCCTATTACGATATTCTTTATCAATGGCCATCTCTCCAAGTAGAACATTTTCTCTTTTTACATATCCAAAAATTAAACCTGCAAGATGGCTATTATCGTATATGCCGACAAAAAGAGAAGGATTCTTCAAATAATTTCTTTTAATATATCCAAATGTTCTATATCTTGCTTTATTTTCAGGGTTAAGAATTTTTTGTTGAAATTCATCAGCTTTTTTTAATTCGTTTGAAGATATTGTTTTAATTTGCATAAAAGATTATTGTTTTTGTGGGTTTTAATTGTTTTCTTTAGCGCGCCGTCGGGTGGGGGTTAGGATTACTAGCCAGACATAAATCACAATTTTTATCAATCAGCAATTTCGCTTAAACTGGATTAAACGCGAGCGACAGCGAAGCGTAGATTTCGTGAAATGGTTTAAGCGGAGCCAAACCTCAAATAAATCAAAAAGTTTACTTTTCGTCTAATCACTCTTAACCGACCTTTTGCAGAAGAAAAAAGGAGAAAAATAATCCTTTGTCGGCGCACCGGGCGCCTGCGGCGCCCTCAGAACGATTGAGGCTCTTGTTCGTATGCCTCACACACCCCCACAAACTTTTTGAATCTCTTTACAACAGAAAAAGAATAAATAGATTAACCAGAATACGGCCTGCATCCTGATGAAATCAGAGCCATCCTCGCAGGACAACCAATAAACGGTACCCTTAAAACCCCTCCCCGACGCTATAGATAATGGCCCGCCCTGAAATGAAAGAACGGTTTGCAGAACAAATGCATGCCCTCTTACCAGACCAGAACGATTTTGAAGCATATGAAAAAATAGTACACACCAGTCCTCCTAATTGGATTCGCTGTAATACGCTTAAAATTTCTCCTCAAGAACTCAAGAAACGACTAGAAAAAAGAGGATGGACCATCTTCCAACCTGCACAACATAATCCTGAAATCATGCGCATCACCAATCAACTTGGTCCCGGAGAATTGGGAAATGCTCTTGAACATCTCCTCGGCTATTATTACGTACAAGAACTCTCCTCAATGTTATCGGTCATCGCGCTCCAACCACTCCCTGGAGAACTCGTGTTTGATCTTTGTGCAGCACCTGGTTCAAAATCAAGTCAATTAGCAGCCGCGATGCAAAACAAAGGCACGCTGATTGCAAATGAAGTGAAACTTGACCGTCTCAGAATATTATCTGCAACATTAGAGCGTTGTGGTGCCACTAATTGTATCATGACCCGAGATGACGCCATCGGTCTTACGAATAGACTTGCTGATCAAGGCATCAAAGCAGACCGCATCTTACTTGATGCTCCTTGTTCAGGGGAAGGGACTTTACGTTCCTCACCCAAAACATTCCTTATGTGGAATCATAAAGTAGTCGATAAAATGGGTCGACTCCAAAAGAAACTCATCGCTTCTGCCTTACGCGCACTCAAGAAAAACGGAACCCTCCTTTACTCAACCTGTACGCATTCCCCCCTAGAAAATGAAGCAGTCGTAGACTTTGCGCTCAAGAATTTCCCCGTAAAGCTTGAAACACTCACGCTTCCCATCAAAACACGCCCAGGAGTTACCAGCTGGCACGATGAAACCTATAGCCCTGAAGTAACTAAATGCCATCGCCTCTATCCTCAAGATAACGATAGTGAAGGGTTCTTCCTTGCAAAACTCACACTTCTGGAGGAGCTCGCATGAAAAGTGATAAAATAAAATATGCATTTAGACCATATGATACAGAATTTCCAATCATATTTGAGAAAGAAAAGAAAGCATTACAAAAAAGTATGCCTCATATACCTATAGAACACGTGGGAAGTACCTCCGTTCCAGGACTCGGAGGAAAAGGAATTATCGATATTGCAATGAGAATTCCAATCAGTAAAAGTGATGTATGTATTAATAAATTAAAAAAAGAAGGATATAAGCAAGATCTCGATCATCCAAAAAATAAGAATAGTGCATTTCTTAAAAAGATACTAAAGAAAAAAAGAATACACATTCAGCTTTGTTTCAATAATAAATACTTTAATTCTTATATTCTCTTTAGAAATTATCTGATAAGTCATCAGAAAGAACGTGATGCGTATGCCAAGATAAAAGAACAAGGGGCAAAACACGCGCAAGGAGAAAAAGAAAAATATCGTGCATATAAAAAAGCACTTTTAGAAAAAATAATGAAACAAGCATTAGCTAAACACAAGAAGGAGAAATCCACATGAAATTCCTTCGAGCATCCGAAACAAAGAAAATCCTCGAACAACTTGAAAAGCAATTTGGCATTACTTCCCTGCCAGGAGTACTTATCCAAGCAGGAGATGAAAAACTTCGCCTCTACACAGGTGAACTTCCTACTGAAGAGCTCACTACGCTTGATGCCCTTTCGCATATTGAAGGCATAGGTACCTACCTCCTCCGTCAAGAACATGAAATCCGTGTAAGCTTTGATGCCTTGCATATTCTCAAAGACCAAATAACCAAAGGAATCGTTGAACTCTCGCCAGAAGAGTTTCATGAATGGATACGGGGAAGAGATGTTAAAAAAGAAGGACAAGGCACTGTGGCAGTGAGATACAACGGAGACTTTGTCGGCTGTGGAAAACTCTCCAAAGGTACACTCATCAACCACGTACCAAAAGAACGAAGATTACGAAAGTAGGAAGATATAATAATGAAACTAATGAGTAGTAACAAAATAACAAAGTTTAAATAGCGTAAAAAACAAGGAAAATGATGAAACAAGAAGATATTCAATATCCTGCAAGCATCAGAGATGCTTATGCACGATTTGACCAAGCAATACAAAGAAAAAATATAGATGTAGATCTAATCTCTGCTCTAGTAACTATGCAAGGTCAGTTAGGAACATTATCCCCTGAACAAAGAGAAGGATTAGCAAAAAGAGTCGCAGACGGAGCTTTAGCAAAGATAAAAGAACTCAGACGAATACCCCAATCACAAAGAGTTATTCCTGGATGGACCACTACAGATGAAGCACTAGCAATGAGTACCGCCACTTTTCTGAGAGACCTCGGGTATACAATGCCCTCAGATGAACAACAAGCAGCTATTGTCTATGGTCCTTTACTAAGCATATACGAAGCAACTCCTCAAAATCCAGTGGTGGCAGAGTTATTCCAAGACTTTAGTAAGCATTCTCCAAAAATGAGAAAGACTATTCGCACATACGCACAATAAGTACTCAATCCTGGTTGGACCGCATTCTATCCCTATGAAGCAACTCAATTCAACGCATTCGCTCGTGCAACATCAAGCACATGAAAAAACACCGCACGCTCCAATCCTCTCTCTTGAAAGGCATGTTCCTCTCTCGGACTTAATTGCTGATGACGATGTGCTACAGCTAATCAATTAAATTCAGAAGAACTCTCTTGTCCCAAAGGCAAAGCGAGTACTTCCCGTACTCCCCCTTCATAACGAGTAAGTAAGAGATACGAATTATTCCCCACGTTCTACAAAGGAAGCACTTCTATTTATAACTTATCCTTGCGAAACACCTATAAACCTCTCCGAACCCAGAATCCCATGAACCAAGAAGCAATCCGCAAAGCAGGGGAAATCGCTCAAGAAGTCAGAGCATATAGTAAGACAATTGTCAAACCAGGGGCAGTACTCCTCGAAATCGCAGAAAAAATAGAAGCAAAAATCACCCAACTAGGAGGTAAACCTGCTTTTCCAGTCAACCTTTCAAGCAATGAAATCGCCGCACACAGTACTCCCACCTATAACGATATCCAAACAGCACAGGGCCTCCTCAAAGTAGATTTCGGGGTCCACATAGAGGGATGGGTAGCAGACACTGCAGAAACATTCAATCTTGATGCCAACGCACTCCATCAACAACTCATAGATACTGCAAAAGAAGCATTACAACAAGCAACAACTAATCTCACGCCGAGCACTACTCTCGGAAGCATAGGTAAAAAAGTAAATAACACGGCAATCAAAGCAGGATTCCAACCAATTCATAATCTTTCAGGGCACTCCATCAATCAATATGACCTCCACTCTGGACTTACCATCCCTAATTATGATACTGGTCAAACACAAGAAATTGGAGAAACGCTCTGTGCCATTGAACCATTCATCACATCAGGGGTCGGAAGAGTACGTGAAGGCAAACCCTCTACCATATTCTCTCTTGCAAAAGAAGGCAACATTCGCGACCCCTTTGCCCGAGAAGTACTCGTACATATTATTGAAACCTACGCAACCCTTCCTTTCTGTACACGTTGGCTCTACAAAAAATTCGGCACTCGTGCACTCCTTGCCTTACAACGATTAGAACAAGCAGGCATCATCTACCAGTATCCCCAATTAATAGAAGAATCGGGTGCTCCCGTAGCTCAAGCCGAACATACCTTACTTATTACAAAAGCAAAGACGCTGATAACAACCGGATAAACATCACGAACCGCTCGTTTAAGAAAAGAAATCTTCAGTTAATCCCAAGCAACGTTCCTTTCCGCTTATTTCTTGAACATACAACGAAATACCTCGCGTCAAAAGCGATTCTCCATGCACTAACGGAAGAGGGGCGGATAAACGCACAAATCCTTCTTTCTGAAACGAAGGAATTCCTTGCACGTACGATCCATCATAAAACGTAGGAAAGCCTCGTTCCAAATACCCTGGCCAGACTGATTCAGGCCCCATAAAATATAACGTTGCATATCCTTTTTTCAAAGGAAAACGATAGAGAAAAGGAAAAGGATTCTCTTGCCGAGTAAAAGAAAAATGAGTCACTTCAATAGGTTGCCCTTGATTTGAAGCACGAATCTGAGAAGTGAAGGTTTTTTTCTTTTTGTCTTTATGCTTCATTGCACGTCGTAAAAGAGGGTCACGTCGGAATTCATCATACAGTTCTTCAAAACAATCCATAAAAAAATAAACTCTATTCCCTATTTAAACACGATTGTAAAAAAAGCCTAACTTGCATACATCGGCCCAACATCAAGCCCTGCCTTTGCAGCTTTCAAATAATAATCTTCTAATTTCTTGTAGCGCTTTGCTGTTTCAGGAGAAACACTCGGACGTACTTTCATAAATGCTCCATCAAAGTCGACTTGTGCAACCTTCGTAGAGCTAGGGTCACGGCGTAACGCATGCATGGCCGCTTCACGCACCAATCCTTCAATATCGGCCCCCACGAATCCTTCTGTTTGTTTAACTAATTCTTCGACACTCACGTCAAGCGAAAGCGGAGTGCTCTTAAGATGTACTTTGAAAATCATCGCCCGACTAGTTGCATCAGGTACATCAACCAAAATAATACGATCAAAGCGTCCAGGGCGTAACAAAGCAGGATCTAACATATCCGGACGATTAGTTGCAGCAATAATAGTCACGTCTTTCAATCCTTCCAACCCATCCATCTCTGCAAGTAATTGATTCAATACCCGTTCAGTTACTTTAGAACCAGCATCTGCTCCGCGACGAGTGGCCAATGCATCAATTTCATCAAAAAAGATAACACACGGTGCAACTTGACGAGCACGTTCAAAGATTTTACGTACCCCCTCTTCAGATTTACCGACCCACATACTCAACAAACTCGGCCCCTTTACTTGAATAAAGTTAGCTTCGCTTTCCTTAGCAACTGCTTTTGCCAACAAAGTCTTTCCAGTACCAGGAGGACCATACAACAATACCCCGCGCGGTGGACGAATACCTAAACGCTTGAAACCCTCAGGATGAGTGATAGGTAATTCAACTGCTTCACGCAAATCTTGTTTAGTCTTCTCAAGTCCTCCCACATCAGTCCAATTGACATTGGGAGTCTCAACCAATACTTCACGCATCGCACTTGGACGAACCACTTTCAACGCTTCTTCAAAATCTTCCCCAGCAATACTCATTTTTTCTAAAACTTCTTGAGGAATCGCTTTCGTATCCTGTAAACTAATATCAGGCAATACTTTACGCAATACTTGCATCGCCGCTTCCTTTGCTAAAGAACTTAAATCTGCCCCAACAAATCCATGCGTTTTTGCTGCAAGTACTTCTAAATTAACCGTCTTCGCTAAAGGCATATTACGCGTATGAATTTTCAAAATATTCAAACGAGCTTTCTTATCAGGTACGCTTATCTCAATTTCTCTATCAAATCGTCCCGGACGACGTAAAGCTGGATCAATCGAATTAATACGATTCGTTGCTCCAATTACAATAATTTTACCTCGAGATTTCAATCCATCCATCATCGTAAGCATTTGAGAAACAACACGACGTTCAACTTCACCTTGCACATCTTCTCGTTTTGGTGCAATCGCATCAATTTCGTCCACGAAAATAATTGCAGGAGCATTCTTTTCTGCATCTTGGAAAATATCTCGTATTTTCTTTTCACTTTCTCCATAAAACTTGCTCATAATCTCAGGACCATTCAATAAAATAAAGTGAGCCTCACTTTCATTTGCTACTGCTTTAGCCAATAAAGTCTTTCCCGTTCCAGGGGGACCATGTAACAAGACTCCTTTCGGTGCGTCAATTCCTAATGCATCAAAAATTTCAGGATGTTTCAACGGTAATTCAACCATCTCTCGTACTTTCTTAACTTCCTCAGTCAATCCCCCAATATCTTCATACGTCACATCAGGAATAGTATCTTCAGTAACATCCATCGCTTTAGAATTCAAAATAAGCTCAGTTTGTTCAGTAATCACACATGGTTGTGCAGGAGTAGTAGAGACAACCATAAATTTCAATTGTTGGAATCCTGAAAACATTCCTCCCCCGAATAATTCATTCAAATCTCCCATAAATTCTTGTCCATCACCCATCATTTCTCTTCGGCGAGGCATCCCACTTAACGAAATAACATCTCCCTTCACCACTGCTCGTCCAAGTAAATTATTACGGAACGCATCAGGATCTCCTTGTACCATAATTCCTTGTTGTGCAGGAGCAATACTTACTTTTGTTGCAGGTTTTGCAACAACTTTGCCGACTTTAACATATTCTCCAACGCTCGTTTTAGCATTTCTTCGTATCAATCCATCAATACGTATAATCGATTCCCCTACATCCGCAGGATAAGCACGATCAACAATTGCCACCGTCTCACGTCCTCCTCCAATACTCAAAATATCTCCTCGACTCAATCCCAACGTCCGCATTAATTGAGGATCAATACGTGCAATGCCTTTATACGCATCATCTTGTAACGCTTCAACAACCTTCAATCGAAGTTCAGTTCCTTTCGGCATCATCTTCCTCCTCGCCAAATCGCACAGTTAAACGATCGAAGTCCTCGAAGCATAACCTTACCATTTCATCCATTTCTTTTCGTAATGGGCCCACCATACGATGATGTTCATGCATAAAATCAACAATTTCTTTAGGAATACTAATGGCATGACTATTACCGACCATACGTAATTTTACTTGGAACGTCTTACCTTTCAAATCTTGAAACTGATGCATTGATTGCGTATCCGCAGGATGCACAATCGTATCCTTACATCGACCACATTGTACAGCACGTAATTCGAATCCATTTCTTTCAATAACCGTTTGTTTCATCGGTTGTTTACATGATTTACAAAAAATAACAGTATCAAAGATGTCAGTCATGTGTATACGGTACAGTATATACTATATAAAGGTTAGTAACGATGAACGAGTAAGAGAATTGTTTAAGAAACCTCATTCCTTCTTCAAACGCATGGCTCCACCGCTTGCACGCACCATGAAACAAGGCATTCGTGAAGGGGGAGTTTCAGCAATTTCAAGTTCTCTGACTGAAACCTATATTCCTCAATTTGCTCTTGCACTCAAAGCAACCCCTACACATATTAGCTGGTTAACTGCAATCCCAAGCCTCCTTTCTCCCCTCGCACAATTACTCGGCAATAAACTGATGAGTACCTTCACACGAAAACAACTTGTTACCGTCACTGCATACATACAAGCACTTTTCTTTATTCCTTTAGCACTCATTGGATGGGGCATCTCCTCGCAATTCATCCAAACTTATGCCCTTCCCCTTCTCCTTATTTCATATACGCTCATAATGAGTGTTGCTGCAATTCACAGCCCTGCTTGGTTCTCATGGATGGGGGACCTTATTCCAGAAAAACAACGAGGAACATATTTCAGTAGACGTCATAAAGCAATGGGCATTGCAAGTATGGCCATCATCTTAGGAGGTCTTGCTTTAGATTATTATCAAACACAAGGTATTGCACTCATGGTCTTTAGTGGTATCTTTATCTTCGCAGCATGTGCACGTATCTATTCCGCACACTTACTCAGTACGCAATATGAACCACCCTATAATAAAAAGAAATCTGCAATTCCTTACTCGCTCTGGCAATTTCTCAAACGAAAAAATGCTATGCACACCTTTGTACTCTATGTCGCCCTCTATAATCTGGCCATGTATATTGCTTCTCCTTTTTTCCCCGTGTATATGCGTCAAGATCTTGGATTAAGTTACACCTGGATTACCCTTATCTCTCTTGCTTCATCATTATTTTACCTCCTCGCCCTCCCCTACATAGGCATATTCTCTGACAAATACGGCAATCTTCGTCTCTTCTATATCGCAAGTATACTCTATACGCTCAATCCTCTTTTATGGTTACTCTTCACCAATCCCTTTATTCTACTTGCCGTCCAACTCGTAGGGGGAATAGCACAGGCGGCATCTATTATTGGCATCACGAATTATCTTCTCAACACCGTACCTAGTCAAGAACGTGCAATCGTCTCAACCTATATCAATACCTTAGCAGGAGGGGGCATCTTCATCGGCTCGCTCATCGGAGGATACGCCATGACCTATCATCCCCCCTGGCTTTCCGCAATTACGTACACCTTCATCATTTCAATCATAGGACGATGTGCCATTACATTCCTTGGAGTACGACACATGCGTGAACGAGAAAAAGTAAAAAAACTTCCTCGCACCCTCAAGCTCTCTCTTATTCATCCTATTCGCTCATTCCAGGGAGAAATCCACTTTCTTAAAGGGCTTAAAAGATAAAAGTATACTTCCAGAATCTTTATTAACTCTCTAAGATAAACAAAGATATGTTTTTTAAGAAGAAAGATCGTTGTCCTCATTGCACCCATGCGATTGAAAAAGCACATAGCTTCTGTCCAACCTGTGGTGCTCAAGTAAAATCTCCCCAAGAAGAAGCACAAGAATTTGGTTTCCTCGGAAGAACAGATAGACTCCCCCCTCAATCACTTCAAGCAGAACCAAAAGTAGCTAATAATCTAGGATTCATGGACAAAATGGCAACAAAAATGATGGACTCAATGATTAAAGCAATCGTCAAAAACATAGAATCTGAAGTTGCTCAAATGGGAAATGCTGAAATACGTGAAATGCCTAATGGTTTCCAAATTAAAATGGGGGGCGCTCCCGTCCAACAAAAGAGAAAACAACCAACTCTTGCTAAGGTAAATGCAGAACAACTTGAACGTATGGCGCAACTTCCTCGTGCTGAAGCAAAATCACAGATGAAACGCTTTGCAGATAAAGTAGTCTATGAACTTGCGATGCCTGGAGTTAAAGATGTAAAAGACGTATTTGTGAATAAGCTTGAAACAGGATATGAAATCAAAGCGATTGGCTCAAAGAAAGTCTACACTTCATCTATTCCTCTGAATCTTCCCATAAAGAGTTATAGTATCGGAGAGAAAGGCCTCACCGTTGAGTTTCTAGCGAAATGATACAAGAACAAGATATCATTATTGAACAACAGAAAGGAGAATACAAATCATTTGAAATTAAAAACGATCCAGTCTGGAAAGACTATCCACTTTCAGGGGTAACATATCCCACAAAATACGGTTATTTGAAAGGATTCAAAAGTGAAGATGGACATGAGCTAGATATATTTGTAGGTTCAGGAAAACTATGTGGATATATCAAAGTATGGCGATGTGACGTACCTATTGAAACAAAAATAGTATATAACGTAACTAAAATAGAATACGAGAAAATTATTGCAACATTCAAACCAGTTATAAAAGAAAAAGAAACTTTAGATACTAAAAGATTTAAGATATTTATAGAACAATACAAGAAGTAAAAAATGCGCCGGCCGGGAATCGAACCCGGACGTAAACCTTGGGAAGGTTCCATCATACCACTAGATCACCAGCGCATATTTTTTAGAAAAATAAACAGTTAATAATGCTTCCGATAGACAAGATATCCAAGCACAAGCATACCTACATCAATAAACATACACGAAGAGCAGAGTTGTTTCAGAATAAATACTTGCACTCCAATGAAGTAAAGTGCTCCCACTATTCCAATTCCGGTTCCCCAAAGAAAGAAGCGGTGAAAGAGGGGGCGTGCACGAAGAAAATAACAAGCCCCTAAGAGTAAAAAAGCAATAAAACCAAGCGTACTCACATTAATACCCCCTAATTGTCCATACACTGATTGTTGCACTGCATCGCACGATTTCCCAATCACACAAAAGAGCTCGGCTTGCGCTTTTGCATGTATCAAATAAGCCGAAAGCACCAGCTGTCCGAATATAATCAACGGAATAAAACGGATACGCATACAAAAGAAAAGAAAAAGCTATTTTTAAACGCATGGAAAGAAAAAAAGAATAGTAAATGAAACGTTTATAAACGGCTCCCTCGCTTCTCTTTCGATCCTGTAGCTCAGTTGGTTAGAGCGCCGCTCTGATACGGCGGAGGTCCCAAGTTCGACTCTTGGCAGGATCACTTCCTTCCAAACCTTTAAAGAGCATACTAACAAATGACCTCTATGTCATTCATCGAAACAGTAAAACGATTTTGGCACTTCCTCAACGAAGATACCTGGCAATCCTGGATCATTTCATGCATTCTTATCATCATAGGGATTAAATTCATCATCTTTCCCTTTCTTTCTCTTATCACCGGCTCGGCCTTACCTATTGTAGTTGTAGAATCCTGTTCAATGCATCATACCGGGGATTTTGAAAATTGGTGGAGTGCAAATAAAGCATGGTATGAAGAAAAAGGAATCACCAAAGAACAATTCGGTGCATTTACCTTCAAAAATGGCTTCACCAAAGGAGATATCATCTTTGTTACCTCAGCACAAGAAGCAACAGTGGGAGAGGTGATCATCTTTACCGCGCCAACACAATATCCCGTAATTCATCGCATTATCACGACAGACCCACTTGCTACTAAAGGGGATAATAATCCCTCCCAATTATCTTTTGAAAAGGACATTACTCCTGAGAAAAAAATAGGGAAAGCTTTCTTCAAGCTCCCTGTGTTGGGGTGGATAAAACTTATTTTCTTTGAACCTCTTCGCCCAGCAAACGAACGCGGATTCTGTAAACAATAAACCGCTCCTTACATAACCCTTATATACTTTCTAATAATAAAAAAAGAGATGGAATTTTGTAAGAAATGCGGAGGGCTGATCGTTATGAAAGAAGGACAAGCTCGTTGTGCAGGATGCAACGCAAAAACAGATAAAAAACTAAAACTTGCAGCATCTGAAAAGATCTCCACTCATGAATCAGTCAAAGTCATTAACGAAAACGATGAAAATACCTATCCAATTGTAGATATGACCTGCCCCGAATGTAAAACAAAAAAATGTTATTTCTGGACCCAACAAACGCGTTCATCTGATGAATCCGAAACCAAATTTTACAAGTGTACTAATCCTAAATGCCAACATACCTGGCGTAAATACCGATAATAAGTAGTGACAAAAGCATAGCTTTATGTATTGATTTTTGGGCATGCATCAACCATGAAAGGAACAGGAAACGAGACGCCACTTGATGTATTTGAGAAATTAACCACGCGAGTGTTAACTCTAGAAGAAAGAGCGCTAGTTATGAAAAAAAAAATTATAGGTCTAGCACATAATGAAGATATTTCAATAGAAGAAATGGAAAAAAGATCTAATGAATGGGCAACAAAAACAAGAGCATTAAAAGAACAAACTCCAAATTGGGATCAATATCTCTTAATACATGCATTAGCTGGGAGTACCCCTGGAACATATTGCTCTTATTTAGATGTGAATACACCTGAAAATATAATTTCTCTTGTAGAAAGATGGGCCAGAGAATTCACCTAACAGCATCTTTTTAAACAGCTTTCTAATCAAATCATAAAGGCCTCGTAGCTCAGCCCGGTCAGAGTACTGGACTCTTAACAACATGAGAGCAATCCAGGTGTCGTGGGTTCAAATCCCATCGAGGTCATTATTTTTTATCAAATGATGGGATTTTTCACTCCTCTCTTTTCAATACAAAAATAATTACTAGGGAAAAAGAGAAGCAAGTTGGGAGCTATGCATAATCTCTGCTTCTCCCGAAGGCAGAAACTGTCCTCTTACCAGAGCACCATAGAGAATATTAAAAGAATATCCTTCCCCTGCGCGAATAACAGAAACATGCACATAGGTAGATGAACGAAGGGGTGCTTGTTGAGAAGCATGAAAGGAAACCATACGCTGATTATCGTGGAGAAGAGTAAGAAGAGAGGGGGTTGAAAAAGGAACTCTCGAGGTATCAAATAAGATATCCATACTTAAGCAAGGCTTTGCTTAATATTTTCTATGTTATTAGCAACTTCCATACCACGCTTAGTCAATTTAATCAATTTCGTACGACCTTTCTTTTCAAACACAACCAGCCCTAATTCTTCCAAACTTTGTAAAATCTTAACAGCATGAGAATACGTGCAATCAACTTCTTTAGCCAATAAGCTGCCATAACGAGCACGAGAAATTTTTTTCAAAGCAACAAGCATCAAAGCAGGTTTTCTTCGGAAAAAGATATCAAAGTTGTCTTTCATGGTATAACCATAGCGTTGTAAGCTATATATTCCAACCATGTCATCCTCTTTTAAACCTTACTGCAAAAATGTTATCTACAAGAGTAACAAAATACAACTACTTCTTTGAAAATACAACACGCTGTTGTCAATAAAAGTTACGACCCCACAATACGAATTACATTTCCAGTAATAGTAGAAGGAAAAAGAGAATCATACAAACGCAAATACCCTTTACTAAATAACGTCGCTCGAGAAGCGTGTGTTTCAACTTTACTTATCCCTGAAGCGAAAGAAGTTCTAATTTTCGAAGGAGTACGCAATAAACGAATGACTTCCTCTCGCGTAGAATAAAGAGTAATATCTGGATCAGAATACGTTCCTTTGCTCACGGTAATAATGCCACGCACAACTTCAGCACGATAAGTAACCCCATCAACAACAATCAACAACCGGGGAGTATCCGTACTCAAAGGACGAGTATGTAATTGATACGCTTTCGTATAATAGAGTAAGAAAAAAATATATTTGCTATTGAATCCTGCAAGTGCTTGACTATCCGTAAGATCAAACACGGGATTAACAAGCGACCCTTCCTGTTCTTTAATAACATAGGGATGTGTAGAAGGGGCTAACCAAACATACGTTAAAAACAAAGCACAACATGCTAATACGATCGAACTCACTCCTAAATGGAATGTCCACCCCCGTTTCATTCTGATAAAAGCATAAGATACTTAAAAAACCCTTTCCCTCAAAAAGAATGCCTAAAAAAGTTAAAATTCTCGCAGCATCTGATCTCCATGGGGATAGCAAACAAGTCAAAAAACTTGCAGAGCGAGCAGAAAAAGAAAACGTAGACCTCGTTATCCTTTGTGGTGATCTCACCGGATGGGTAGAAACAAAGGACATTATCAAACCATTTCAAGATAAAAAGAAAAAAATACTCCTCATACCCGGAAATCATGAAGATGCACAAACCGGTCATCTGCTAGCAAAAGAGTATAATGCAACAAACATAGATGGCTATGCCTTCATACATGAAGGAATTGGCATCTTTGGTGCAGGAGGTTCAACCGATCTCCCCCATTTTCCAGGATTCATCACCGAAACGCAACTCAAAAAGAAACTCACCAAGGCACATAAAGAACTCAAAGGAATAGAAAAGAAAATAATGATAACCCACATGCATCCGGCAGATTCACTTTCTGAATTCTCAGGGTTCCCCGGGAGTAAAGCGATTACCCAAGCCCTCAAAGAATTCAAACCCAATGTAGTATTACATGGTCACATCCACGAAGGAGCAGGCCTCGAACAAACCATAGGTAAAACAAAGATTATTAACGTGGGTAAAAAGGGAGTAATTATTGAGATTTAGGCTTCTTCAAGAGTGAAGTAAAGAGTGGGGCTTAATAGTGTATTTTAAAAGTAGTAACAAAATAGAAAGATTTAAATAGTGGCTATAGGCAACATAGTGTATAAGGAAATAAATAAAAATGGAATTAACTAAAATCATAAATCAGGACGGACTGTTTGTAAAAGCAACTGGGACAGCGGAAGCCATAGGCCTTGGTTCTAAGGAAACGCAGGTTGATAAAGGAGAAAATGAGGAGATCGGCAAGTATGCAGTAAATAATGGCGTAGTATCGTTCATTAGTCCTGACCAAAACAGGTGGGTTGGAATATACACAGAAAGAGCAATTGAAGCATTACAAAAAGCTGGATACGAACAGGGCAACATTTACGTTCCACATTCTAACGATGCGGGTGCTGGAATAAGACGCCTCATGGCAAGAAATTAATAAAATTCTTTAGTTATAAGCGTTTTTGGAGGCGGGAGGGGGATTATTTGTTGCTCTTAAACCAATCTATTGTCTCCTTAATTCCCTCTTCAAAATTAAACCGAGGATACCATTTCAATATTTCTCTTATCTTTGAAATATCGGCTAATGTATTTTTTGGTTCTATAACAGGGGGTTTATATTCGATTTTTATGTTTTTAGTCCCGATAATCTTTTTAACTACTTGATTAACAGATAAATTATTGTTATTACCTACATTAAAAATTTCTCCGAAAGATTTTTCATTATTAGTCGTTGCCGCAGAAATATTTGCCTCAACAACATCTTTAACATAAGTAAAATCTCTTGTTTGTTCTCCATCGCCATATATTTCAGGACTTTTTTCTTGTAAAATTAGATTTATTGATTTTGGAATTAAACAAGCATACCCCCCAGAAGGGTCTTGTCTCGGGCCATAAACATTAAAATATCTCAAGCATATTGTTTCCATACCAAAAAGCAGATAATACAACTTACAATAATATTCCCCAACGAGTTTTTGTAAAGCGTAAGGCGACAGAGGGTTAGGATTCATTGTTTCAATCAAAGGTAATTTTTCTTGATTACCGTATGCTGAAGAACTAGCAGAATATACAAATCTCTTAACTCCTGCTTTTTTAGCCAATTCCAAAACATTTAATGTTCCATCAATGTTTGCTTTGTTTGTTTTTTCTGGAAACTTGATTGAAAATTGAACTCTGGGAATTGCGGCGAGATGAAAAACTATTGAAACATTCTTAAATAAATCTTCAATTTCTTTATCGCAGATATTTTTGGCAAAAATCTGAAGATTAGGATTATGTTTGTGATGCCCCATATTTTCTTTTTTTCCAGAAGAGAAATCATCAATTACTATAACCTCGTAACCTAATTCTAGTAATCTATCAACTAAATGGCTCCCTATAAAACCAGCCCCGCCAGTAACCAAAGATTTAATTTTGTTCATAATGTTTTGTTAAATAATCTCTTTATAATTGTTTCTTTATCGCCCCACTTTTACTACTACTCGCGCAGCGATAAACTAGGAGAACACACTCACAAATGTCGCTTAACATCGGGCTTAAACAACCCGAAGGACTCGAGTGGAGCGATAGCGACCTCGAGAGTTTTTCCGAAGGAAAAATTTGGGAAAATCCTGCAAGATTTTTCCTCTTAATCGCTGTTATGTGGTGAGCCTATAAGGCGAACGAGGGAGCGAAGCGACCGACAGTATGACGCAGGGGTTTCGCTACATTTTTATATAGTGGTAAAATTAATTATATTATGGATTTAATTTTGGGACAAACAAAATTAGGAAAGGCAGTTTTTGCGAATAAAGATTTTAAAAAGGGGGAAGAAATCATCGAGTTTGGAG
>VGKT01000012.1 GCA_016866955.1 Candidatus Pacearchaeota archaeon
ACTTCCGAGTAGATTGACTAAATCTTCTAATTTTAGACGCTCCTTTGGAGTCATTTCTTTCAATTCGAATTTCTTGGGGGGCATAAAGAAGGGGGGAAATGAATAGTTATTAAGGTTGTGGGTTAGGAAAGATTATGACAGGCCTTAAGATCCCTGGCGAAAAGAGTTAATTCTTGAGGAATGGAAACGTTAGAAATTTTATCTCTCAATGTAATGTTTTGCTCTCTTTTCTCTTTCCACACTTTGCTATTAAATTCCATGAGCGTGGCAAGCAATGCAGAGTTATCTTTTGCTTTTATTGCTTGAGGGAATATACTGAGGTCATAGCCTAACTCTTGTGCAAGCATAGAGGTTATTTGAGGAATTATTGGATGTAATAAGATAATTAATCGTTCGAGAAGATAATGAAGTGTATATTGTGCTGCTTCAGACTCTTCTTTTGAAAACATCTTTTCATTGTTATAAGCTCGATTCTTTACCATTTCAAGATAATGAGATGCAAGAAGCTCCCATAAAAAGTGACGAAGTTTGACCGCAGGGTGATTAAAGTCATACTTTGCATATTGTTCATCGCTTTCTTTAGTTATGTGGTTGATTGTTTGCATCATTATTTCATCAAGTATCATTAATTTTGCTTTTTTTGGTTTTGGGAATTGTTGGATAAAACGTGCTATATTGAGTAATTTGTTCATGGTCTTGAGTTCCCCTTTGATTTTATCTTTCGAGCAAGGGAGATCTTGTTTACTTAGATCACCTTCTGTTGTTACCCAGAATCGTAAAGCTTCGGCCCCATATTCTTTTATAATTTCTTGTGGGTCAATGATATTACCCAGACTTTTACTCATTTTATGTCCTTTTTCATCAGTGATATGATTATGGATCCAAACATCTTCGAATGAAGGTTTGCCTGTTTCAAGATATCCTCGTAATAATGTATAATATAACCAGGTACGAACGATCTCCTTTCCTTGTGGACGGAGCGAAGCAGGGAATGTTTTCTTGAAAAACATATCATCTTGTGTATATTTGAGCATGACTAGTTCTGAGATTGAAGAATCGAACCAAGTATCTAAAACACGTTCTTCTCCGGTCCATTGTAATCCTTTAAATTCTTTCACTATTCCTATTTTTTTACCTTTTTCATATACTTCTGCATCAAGGGGCACTGTTTGTTTCCAGGGTTCGTAATAAACGCCCGGTTTCGGTACTGCTATTTTCGTGTCTGCATGCCACAAAGGAACTGGAGTCGCGTAAAATCTTCTTCGTGAAATCGGCCAGTCTATGCTTATGGAATCAAGCCAACGATCAAGTATTTTTTTTGATTCTGGGCTATAGAAGTTAATTTTTTTTGCTATTTTTCTAATATCCTCTTTTACTTCTAGTTGTTTTAAGTAAAATTCAGGCATTTCAATAAATTCAATTTCTGCTCCTGAACGTTCCGAGATTGGTGTACGATGTTGGATTGGTTTTTGTTCCTTTACTAATCCTTTTTCTTTAAGGAGTTCAAGTATTTTTAGACGGGCTTCTTTTACTTTGAGTTTTGCTACTATGCCTGCATGTTCATTCATACGTCCTTCTTTACTGATTGCAATGACTGGTTTGAGTTTTTGTTCTCTAAAGAATTGAATATCTGTCAAGTCTCCTGCTGAACACATCATGACGAGTCCTGAACCTTTCTCTGGATCTGCAAACGTATGTGCCTTAATCGGGACTGGTTTATTAAAGAGCGGAGAAATTGCGGTTTTTCCTTCTAAATGCTGATAACGTTTGTCGTCAGGGTGAAAAATGACCATGCCACAAGTACAGATGAGTTCAGGGCGCGTTGTTGCAATTACGATTTGTTCTTTTGAACCTTTAACTGTCCAAATAATATCGTTGAATGTCGAAGGAATATCTTTGTATTCAATTTCTGCATCTGCTACGGTTGTTTGCAGTTTTGTATCCCAATTATTGATACGTGCATCTTCGTAAATTTTTCCTTTTTTGAAGAGAGAGATAAATGTTGATTGGGTTATTGCGCGATATTCTGGAGCATCAGTGTGATAGATTGCTCCAATTTCTTTTCCATCTTTGTATGAATTAAATGAAATCCCTAATTGTGCAAACGTATCAATTGACTCTGCAGATGTTTGTGCAAGGAGTTGCTTACAATAGTCAATAAATTTATCTCGCCCTACTTTAAATGCAGAAATATCATATTTCTTCTCTGCAGCCATTTCGATAGGTAATCCATTCTTATCTAAACCTAAGGGAAAGAGTACTTCATAACCTTTCATTCTTCGATACCGAGCAAACATGTCCATAAAAGAATAAGTGGTCGCATGCCCCATGTGTACCGGAGAGTTAATGTACGGGGGAGGAGTATCTATCGAGTAGATTTTCTTTTTTGTTTGAGGATTGAATGCATGCTTTTCTTCTTTTTTCCACTGGTCAGTTATTGCTTTTTCAACTGCCGGAGTCCAGGTTTTTACTTCTGCGAGTGAAGGATACTTTGTTTCTTGCTTTTTCTCAGGCATGTCTATTCCAGGGGGAAGAAGGGTTTTAAGGTTTCCCTTAACCCTCCCCCTTGTTTTAGAAAGTAAAAAGAAAGGGAAAGAATAGAGTTAAAAAGAAAGAGGTTCTGCATCATTCATGAAGGTTAAGCTCCTTTCCTATAATATCCTCAATGGATTCTGCGGAGATACTCCTCTGTTTGTGGTTGATAAGAGACGATTACGCGCTGGAATAAAGATACTACATCAAGCTAAGGCAGATGTTGTAGGATTACAAGAAGCCTTTATTTATCCACTTGCAGAACAAACAACCTCTTATGCTTCTTTTTTTAAATCGCTTTATATTGATCGCTATATTCCGCAAACTTATTTTCGATTTGCTCCGCTTACTTTGTCTCACTTTAAGCAGACGTTTCGTGATTTGAGTACTGATAAATGTAAATGTCTTGAAACTACTCTTCTCATTAGAAAGAAAAAACTTATTATCTGGAATATTCATACTGGTCATGATATCTCTGATGAATCTCGCGTACAGCTTATCGAAGCACTTTTTAAGAAAAGCAAACCTGACATCATTATGGGTGACTTTAATGGAACTTCGCAAGTAGATCCTTATGATCGTGAGAAACTATGCACTGCTTTTTCTCGCTTTATGAAAGAAGGAGCATCTGATAAGGTAAGAGATCTTTTGAAAGGAGCATTGGCTACTAAACTATTAGATGCAGGGTATCAAGATTCTTTTCTTGTTTCAAAGAAACCATGGCATTATACAATTCCAACAAATATGCGTTCAAAAAACAAAGATTCCGGTGTTCGCATAGATTTCATTTTTTTGAGAAAGAGACTTAAGGTGGTTGATGCAGGTATTATTATGAGTAAAGAGACTGAAGTTGCTTCTGATCATTATCCTGTATATGCAATAATTGAGATTTAACGTGTAGGTTCTTTTTCTGATACGGATGCTTTATAACTTTCTCATTCTGTTATTTATTTATGGATAAGCAGACTCTTTTTCTTAGTATTTTCAAACGTGCTGAGCGGACGTTTGGAAACTCTGCCTATCGTCTTGCGGGGGAAAGATGGGAAGAGCCCTGGCAGACAGTGATTGTGACGATTATGAGTGCCCAGAGCAGGGATGAAACAACGATTCCTATTGCAGAAGACTTGTTTGCTCGGTATCCTACTCTTGTTTCTCTTGCTAAAGCACGATACGAAGAGGTATTGGGTTGTTTGCGCTCGATGAATTATAATCGAACGAAAGCGAGACATGTGATTGCGTGTGCGCAAGAGATTCTCACGCGATATGATGGACACGTGCCTGAACAAATTGAGGAATTGATTACGTTGCCGGGAGTGGGAAGAAAGACTGCAAATTTGGTGGTGACGGAATGTTTTGGGAAACCAGGTATTTGTGTGGATACGCATGTGCATCGTATTGCAAATGTGCTTGGATTGGTGAAGACAAAGACTCCGACTGAGACTGAGTTTGCGTTGATGAAGGTTGCTCCCCAAAGGTATTGGGCGCGCATTAATCGCGTGTTTGTGTTATGGGGAAAAGTTGCTCCAGGGAGAGATAGAAAGAAGTTAGTAGGGGCGTTGCGATAGTTTTTTATATACGTCTTTTTGTTTTTTTATATGTTATGGTACGTGTTGGAACAACCGTTATCTCTTGATAGAATGAACAGACTAAGTGGGTATCTGTTTCATCAAGGGCTTGAAGTTTATCCTCATGAACGCTGCGTATCTTTTGTAGGGAAAGGGGTACAGATACAGGTCTTTCCTAGTAAGGTAGGGTTTGTATTTACGGGGGAATCTGTAACTTCGCAGAACGGTTCTGTATTGTTGCGCGAGATGTATCAACAGATTCCCGGGTTTGAGCGTTTAGACGAAGATCAACCTGGAGAGATAGAACGTATGTGTGCGCGATTCCCCTATTTACATGAATTGCGGTAAGTTTTTATAGGAATAAAGAGCATTAGCTCAATGGCACAGAATCAAGGAATACAAACACCTTCAGGGTTTGGAGGGTTGATGCGATTTAATGAAGAATTTGAAAGTAAATTTAAGTTGACTCCTGGACAGATTATTGGCTTTTTAGTCCTGATTGTGTTATTCTCTATTGCATTGCACGTATTTTGGGCATTGCCTACGGGAGCGTAATACCGTGTTTGGTAACTTAGGAGGTATTAATCCCGGGCAGATGAAAGCAATGATGAAGCAAATGGGGATTACTCAAGAGTCTATTCCGGCAACAAAGGTGATTATCGAACAAGAAGGGAAGCGAATTGTAATCACGCACCCTGGTGTGGAAAAGATTACGATGAAAGGGCAGACTAGTTGGCAGATTACAGGAGAGGCTCAAGAAGAAAGTGAGGCTGTTTCGTTTTCTGATGAAGATGTACATTTAGTGATGGAGCAAACCGGTAAAAGTGAGAAGGACGTTCGAAAGGTATTGGCAGAGACGAAGGATTTGGCCGAGACGATTAGCCGGTTGAGTTAAAGGTTCGGTTAATTAATTGCTCTCTTTTTACAAGAAAGGTATATATACTTCTTTAGAGTGTGTCCCTTAGTGCCTTTTTGGTAATCTTCCTAAGGGGACTACTCTCGCCCATACATGGAACACATTATTAAAGAAAAAATTAGCGCGGATCATTTACTCTATGTAAGTTTGAAGTATACTAAGACGTGCGATGTTATTATTAATCTGCTATTGCGTTGGAAGATTTTGATTGAACTTGCAATGGATAAATTGGTTGAACGAGCGAAGAAAGAAAAGAAATGGAAACCTATTCCTGATGCTCCTCGTGCTAAATTAGTTGCTCTGAAGAAAATTTATGCAGAAGATGAATTAGTTTCAAAAACTTTATATCTCTATGAACTCTTCCGAGATATTGATAGTTTAGATAAAGTGCGTGAACACGAATTTAGAAAGGGAGTTAATTTACGTGTGACCTATAAAGGTGAAATCATTAACATTAATCTTGATATGTTGAAAGAATATGCGTCGATTCTGGAAAGGTTTATAAGCTCGTTGAAGTAAATTGCCTTACAACGCTCAGCGTTACTAGGCTTTATGGCTACTATTATTACCGTTACATCTGGAAAAGGAGGAGTTGGGAAGACAACCACATCTATTAATTTAGGTGCAGCTCTTAACTCGTTTGGTAAAGAAGTTATTATTCTCGATGCTAATTTGACAACACCTAATGTGGGATTGCATTTGGGTGCTCCGGTTGTTCCGGTAAGTTTGAATCATGTGCTTTCAGGTCGTGCACGCGTTGGTGAGGCTATTTATGAACATGAATCAGGTATGAAAATTATTCCGAGCTCATTATCGATTAAGGAATTGAAACGTTTGAATCATGGTAAATTAAAGGATGTGGGTAAAAAATTACGTAAGATGGCTGATTATATTATTTATGACTCTGCTGCGGGACTTGGGGAAGAAGCGCTCGCTTCATTAGAATCGGGAGATGAATTACTTATTGTCACTAATCCTGAAATTCCTGCAGTGACTGATGCGTTGAAAACGGCAAAAGTAATTGAACAACTTGGTAAAGAAGTGAAGGGAGTGATTGTAACTCGTGTGCGAGGACTTAAGACTGAGATGCCTATTCAAAACGTGCGAGATATGTTAGAATTACCGATTATTGGTGTTATTCCTGAAGATAAAAATGTACAAGCCGCTTTGATTTCTAAAGATGCTTTAGTATACACGCATCCGAAGAGTAAGGCTTCTCGAGCCTATCGATTATTGGCTGCGCGTATTATTGGGAATACCTCCTATAAAGAAGACTTATCCTTGTGGGATAGAGTGTTTAATTAATAACAATTATTTTTTTTAGAAACTTTTGTAGGTAACTTATCTAATCTTACTTCCTTGTGGAAGATCTTGTTCGGGTTGGAGGATAACGACATGAGAATCATCGTCGTTGACTGCGGCGAGGATCATACCATCGCTTTCAATACCTCGAAGTGTGACTGGAGCGAGGTTGGCAACGAAGATTGCTTTCTTTCCTTTGAGATGCTCAGGTTGATAGTGATTTCTCAGGCCTGCAACAATTGTTCTTGTCTTTTCTTCTCCCAAGTCAACCGTGAGAACATAGAGTTTATCGGCATTAGGGTGTGGTTTGACGTCTTTGATAAGTCCTACCTTCAATTCTACCTTTGAGAAGTCATCGTATGCAATTTTACCCCCCTTTGCTTGTTCTTGTTTCTTGATTTTTTTAGTATCGTTTGTACGTTCTGGAGAGTTGTTCTGCTTGCCTTTTTCTTCTTTCTTTGTTTGTTGTACTGGTTTGCTTGCCATGTCTATCTTTTGGAACAGGATTGGGGACTTTTTAATTGTGTCTACTTCTAGCGGAGAGGCAAGTTGTTTCTTGGTGAGTTCGAAGTGGAACGTGTGTGCTATTTTTTCTGTTGTTTCAGGCATGAAGGGAGAGAGAAGAATAGCAACTGTTTTGAGACCATCAGCGACTTGATAGAGTACTTTGGTATCTTTTGTTTCCCAGGGCTTTTTTGATTGGATAAGTTCATTGAGGGAATCAATGAATGTAAAGAGAGTTGTCAGGGCTTTGTCAAATTGATAGGATTCTAGTTCTTGCGTGTATTGTGCGATTACTTTGTTGGTGGGAAGGGGTTTTGTTTTGGTGAGGCCATGCGTTTCAGCAAGTGTGGAAACTCTGCTTACTAAGTTCCCGAGTTTATTTGCTAATTCATTGTTATGTCGTTCTTTAAGAAACTGTTCTGAAAAGTCGCCATCCTCTCCGAAGACCCCGTTTCGGAAGAGAAAATAACGAGCACTATCTACTCCGGCGTAGGAAATTAGTTGATCAACTTTAAGTGCATTCCCTGCGGATTTGCCCATCTTTTCATTATGGATTGTCCACCAGCCATGTGCAAAGATGGTTGTGGGAAGAGGAAGTCCTGCGGAGAGTAATATTGCTGGCCAATATACTGCGTGGAACCAAAGAATATCTTTTCCAATGAAATGCACATCTGCTGGCCAGTATTTTTCTTTTCCTTTTGTTTCGGTTGCTGAATAATAATTAAGTAATGCATCAAACCAGACATAGGTTACATGTTTTGTATCAAATGGTAAGGGGATGCCCCATTTGAATGAGGTACGTGAGATGGAGAGGTCTTGTAATCCTTCTTCTACTCGATTGATAATTTCCTGTGCCCGATTTGCAGGTTGTATAAATTCAGGATGTTTTTTGTAATGATCGAGTATTTTTTTTTGGTAGGAAGAGAGTTTGAAGAAATAAGTTGGTTCTTTCAATTGTTCTAAAGGACGTTTATGCGTGGGGCATTTTTTTTCAGGTGCATCTTTTTCAGTGTAATATGCTTCACATCCTGTGCAATAGAGTCCTTCATATGATCCGAGATAGATGTCTCCTTTTTTGTGCACTTTCGTGAGGATTTTTTGAACGACTGCTTCATGGTCTGCATCTGTGGTACGAATAAATCGATCATAGTGAATATTGAGTTTTTTCCAGGCTTCTTTAAATTCTGGAACAATGGTGTCAATGAATGCTTTTGGTTGTTTTCCTGCTTTCTGAGCTGCTTCTTGGAGTTTTTTACCATGTTCATCCGTGCCTGTGAGAAAAAATACGTCTTTTCCTTGTAAGGTGTGCCAGCGAGCGAGAATATCTGCCGCTAGGGTGGTGTATGCATGCCCTACATGGGGAATATCGTTTGGATAGTAAATAGGGGTAGTGATGTACATTGTTTGTTGTTTTGCCATGCTTTCTCTTGGTTTTCTGTTATAAAAGGGTGTCGGTATTTACTGGTAAGTTTTACAAAGTTGTACTTTGTGAGGCCTTAGAATTTCCTTGAGAGGGATTCTAAAGCTTTAAAAAGCGCTTTTGTTAGGGGCTGAGATGACCGTTGGACTCTCTCATTATCTACGACAGGCTTGGTTGAAACCAGGTCGCGATATGTTGCAATCTCGTATGATTCAGTGGCGGGCGAGTGAAGCAGTGACTGAAGTAGAAAAGCCTCTTCGTCTTGATCGTGCTCGTGCTCTTGGTTATAAGGCTAAAAAGGGTTTTTTTGTAGTTCGTGTACGTGTTCGTCGTGGTGGAAGACAGAGAAGTCGACATACTCACGGTCGTAAGTCTAGAAAACAACACGTGATGAAAATCTTAAAGATGAATTATCAATGGATTGCTGAATTACGTGCAGCTGCGAAATATAACAATCTTATTGTTTTGAATTCCTATCTACTTGCAAAAGATGGAAAACATGCATTTTATGAAGTTATTTTGGTTGATCCTCAGCGGCCAGAAATTAAGAATGACTCAACTATGCAATGGATTTGCGATCCACAACATATGTCTCGTGTACAACGAGGTTTAACTTCTGCAGGTAAGAAAAGCCGTGGTCTTCGTGTAAAAGGTCCTAATCGTAAAGTTCGTCCGAGCGTTCGTGCTTGGGAACGTCAAGGTAAGTAAAGTCTCTTATGTCTTCTCGCTTAGTACGTACTATAGATGCTTGTTCTCTGCCCGTCATGGATGGTTTGTTATGTGCTTTTGGACAATGGTATCTTGCTGCAGGGCATGATGATGGTCCGTTATATGCTGCAAGTGCAGGTATGATTGGCTTCGGTATTGCACTTGGACGAGATTTTGATAGGGTGTTTGAGAGTTTTTATTCCTGAGTTTTCTTTGCTGCCCATTTGTCTTTCTTTGCTTGTTCTATAGGGCAGGAGGGGTTGAAGCAGAATTCCCAGGGACGTTTGGCTTTTCGAATAGCGAGGAGTTTGGGGAAACCATCTGCTTCACAGGTTTTGCCTGAAGGTTTGATAAGTGCGTTGGGGGGGAGAGAATAGGTTTGCTTACAGGTTGGATAGGCAGAACAAGCGATGAATGAGCGTTTTGCTGCTCGATTATAGAGAATACGAAGGTTTCCGGTTTTACAGGTTGGACAGAGGGAGAGCGTGTTATCTTCTTGTTGTTTTTTTCGTAGCGTGGTAAGACCTTCTGCAAGTATTTTACCAATTGCTTCTTCATTTTTCTTGAATTCAACTGCAATGGTTTCTATTGCTTGCTTGGCTTGGGCAATACTTTCTTTTTCTTGTACTTCAGGTGTATCAGATGTTTCTATTTGTCCCATTTTTTCTTCTATCTGACGAGTAAGTTGTTCATCAATGATTATGGGGACATTGGTTTCTAGTGCTTCAATTAATTTCATTCCGAGTGGAGTGGGAGTGACGCTCTTCCCATCTACATATCCTCGGTCAAAGAGGATATCGATGATCATTGAACGTGTTGATTTGGTACCGAGGTTCTTCTTTTCGAGTATGGTTACTAAACTTGTTGCTGAATATCTTCCGGGAGGTTGCGTTTCTTTTTGTTCTGTGGTTATTTTGTCTATTTTTTGTGTTCCTTGCATATCAGGAAGTGTTGATTGAGTTACTTCATAGGGATAGAATGCGGTCCAACCAGGATTGAGTACTTGTTGTGCGTTTGCGGTGAATACTCCTGCAGTAGTTTTTAGATCGATATGAGTGGTGGCGAGTTCAAGATCCGGAGCAAAACAAGCAAGGAAGCGTTTTACAATTAAAGTATAGAGTTTTTCTTCTTGTTCAGTAAGTGATTTGAATTCTCCTGTTGGATAAATTGAAGGGTGCGCTGGATCTGTTTTTGGTCCTTCGATGGGATGAATACGTATGGCGAGTTGTGCTTCAGGAAAACGTTTACCTAATTTTTTGATAATTTCTTTTGGTTTGATAGCAGGAGGTATTTTTTGAGAACTCGTACGAGGATAGGAAATTGCCCCTGCAAGATATAATTTCTGGGCGAGTTGGAGTGTTTGTGAAGGCGAAAATTTGTAGATTCGAGAGGCT
This sequence comes from Candidatus Pacearchaeota archaeon, assembly GCA_016866955.1. Taxonomy (GTDB): domain Archaea; phylum Nanobdellota; class Nanobdellia; order Pacearchaeales; family GW2011-AR1; genus SICV01. The sequence continues at coordinate 10,342 of VGKT01000012.1, forward strand.
TCTCGCTGAAGTGTGGTGAGGTCGAACGGTACCCCTGGTTTTTGCGATTCTTGCTTTTTGGTAGTGCTGGCAACCCCTTCTTTCACTTTCTTGAAGGCCTCTAGTTTTTCTTTTTCGAAGATATCCGTGGGATGCTTGAGGGTGACCTCTCCTACCTGCGCATAGACTTGCCAATAGGGTTGTGAGACGAAAGAGGTAATTTCTTTTTCACGATCAACTAATATCTTTAATGCAGGACCTTGAACTCGTCCTGTGGAAAGGAGTTGGAAACTTCCTGTTTTTTTGAGTGCAGACATCAATGCACGTGAAAGATTGATTCCATAGAGCCAATCAATGATATGTCGTGCTTCTCCTGCATAGGCATTTTTCCAGTTAAGTGTTGGTTCGGGATTTTGATAGGCTTGTTCTAATTCTTCTTTGGTGAGTGTTGAATAATGCATTCTGTGAGCATCTGTTTGATTGCAGAGAAATCGAAGGATGTTCCACCCAATCACTTCTCCTTCAGTATCATAGTCTGTAGCAACCATGAAAGAAGAGGCTTGGAGAGCGAGTTGTTTGAGGAGCGTGAGGTATTTTTTAGTGAAGAATGCTCCCTTCCCTTCAAATGAGGGTTTCCATTCAACGTTATATACTGGCCATCCTTTTTGTCCTTTCACATATTCTAAGTTGAAGAGATGTCCTACTGCTGAAGCTACGGTAATTGTTTTAGTATCCCTCGTCAATTGGAAGTAACTTGCGCCGTCTTCAGTGTATTTGCGTGCATCTCCTAATGCATTGGCTATCTTTTCTGCTGCTTGTGGCTTTTCGGTGATGATTAAGAGGCGATTTGTTTCTTTGCTTGGTTCTTTTTTCTTTTTAGTCACTTTCTTTTTTACTGGTTTCTTTTCTAAGGGTTCGGGTTCAAGATGATCTGCAGGCATAGGTTTGCCTGGTTGTTCAATGATGGTTAATTCTGCGACGGTTGGTTTTCGAGGAATTATCTTTTCCGTTGTTAACTTCACATTTTTTGGTTCAAGGAAATCTTTGACTGCCATGTTTATAATCCATCAAGAGGGCTCCTTACATTTTTTATAGATTGTTGCGATATTTGCGTATACATTTGTGTTGTCCTAATATCGGCGTGCCCTAGTAATTTTTGTATGATGCGTAAGTCTGTTCCTTGTTCAAGTAAATGTGTAGCAAATGAATGCCTCAGTAGATGTGGATATACTTCTTTGGAAATATTTGCTCTTTTTGCAGATTGTTCTACAATTGCTTGAATGGTTGCAGTTGTTAATTTTCCTCCCCTGTTGGATGGAAAAAGAAATTCAGAATCGTTTAGAGAACAATAACTTTCTAATTCTTTTTTTATACTTTCAGGTATTTTAACGAATCTGTCTTTTTTACCCTTAGCGAGCCTAATATGGATAAGATTCTCCGTGCTATTAATATCTTCTTTCTTTACATTTACCCCTTCTGAAACTCTTAGTCCGCATCCGTATAGTATTTTTAAGATAAGTCTATGTTTTATATTTGAAGTGCTTTCAATCATTCTCTTTATTTCTTCAGGAGTTAGTATGACTGGAATAGTTTTATTCCTTTTAGGTCGAGGGAGATATATTTTGTTTTTAAGTACCTTCTCAAAGAAGAATTGTATAGCACATACTATATGGCTTATTGAAACTGGTGCATTTTTCTTTATCTTTTCCTGCAGATATGCTTTTACTTCTTGTTCGTTTAACTGCTCTTTTTCGCTCGCCCATTCTAAAAACTTTGTAACTGAGAACATATAGGATTTTATGGTTCCTTGAGAGAAGTTCCGTATTTCAAGCTCTTGTTTCAACCTCTTTAACATCTCTTCTTTATTCATCTTTTCCAGAGGGCAGTTTTCTTTATATATTTTTGTTTGCATCTCTTTATGTTATGGTATCATGAAATATATTATGATACCATTGTGTTCAACGAAATAAAAATTGATTTTTCTTCCCACACCAATTTGTGCGTGTGCTTACAGCTTCTTAGCTTTAATTATCAAGAAGGAGGGATATTTTGTTGCTCTTTCAATATGTTTTTTGTCAAATTTCTTTTTGGAATTGATTGCGTGGGGTTCAATCAATTCATCAATGACAAATCCATTTTGTTTAAGCGAGGAAAAAATATCTTCAAAAGTGTGGTGGTAGCTTATTAATTCCATTCCTTCGAGCATTTTCCACTTGTAAAGTTCGTTGTGGAAATATGGCTCCAATAGATATTTTGTTTTATTTTTTTCTTTTTCCCTTTTTGTTACCTCATAAATAGGATGATGCATAGAAAAAACAAAATATCCCTTTGGCTTCAAAATTCTTCCAACTTCTTTAAAGAGAGGATTTAATGATTTGAAATAATGTACCATTAAATCACTATTTATTATATCAAATTCAGAATTTTTGAATCCTGTTTTTTTAGCGTCGCCGGAATGGAATTCTATTTCAGAAAAATTGTTTTTTGCTATTTTTATTAATTCTGGAGATAAATCTAATCCAACAATTTTCCTTGGATTTAATGAGAACAATTTTTTAGTTCTAATTCCAGAACCACACCCCAAATCTAAAATCTTTTTATTTTTTGAAATTTCTTTTAAGATTTTCCTCATAGGAATTTCTAAAAAATTATTCCAAAAGCTACCATCGGAACTTATTAATTTCTTATGATATTCCTCGCTTTTTTTATCATATGCCTCTTTTGTAATTTTTGTATTTGTCATTGATTATATTAAAAAAAAAACATATTTATTAACTTATCGCACACGCATTATTTTTCCCACCCAAAAAATTAATTTTTACTCACGAGGTCGCTTTTTGCTCCACTCGTGTTTTTGATAAATCAAAAATCGCTGAACAGGGGATAAAGAGAAAAATCTTTTTGCTTACGCAAATTTTCTTCGTGAAAACCAGATTTTTCCCAAATTCTTCTTCCAGCTCGAGCCTGTGAGGTTCCGCTCCAGTCTCGAGGTCAGAAGAACTTTCCTTATCCCCGATGTTCAACGCAATAAAAACGAAGTTTTGCTCACCCAATAGGCGTTCGCTCACTTTATTACTTTTTCAAGAACAATTTGGTCGTCCCAACCTTTAACTCTCGCTTTTTTATAGAATATTTTTTTGAAACCATTTTTGTAATAAAAAGCTCGAGTTTTTTTGTATGGCTCATAATCATCTTCATCAGGCAAAGTTTCAACTTCAATTGAATGCAACTTATATTTTTTAGCCTCTTTTTCTAACCACTTTAGGAGTTTTGCTCCAGTTCCTTTTCTTTGAGTATCTCTTTTAACTCCCATCCATATAAGTTGCATCTTTCCGCAATTAGTTGTATAACATAAAAATCCAGAAACTTTGCCTTTCTCTATCGCCACGACCAAATTGTTTAATTTAAAATCGGTTTTCATATTTTTAATGCCTTCAGCATTAAACCATTCTTTCAAATTTTGCGCAATTTTTATTGCCTCTTTTTTATCTTGTTCCGTTGCTTTTCTTAATTGCATAATTTTAATATGAAAACCTTCCTTATTAATTTATCGCGAACACTTGTTTATCTCCCACCCAAAGAGAATTTTTTACTCACGAGGTCGCTTCTTGCTCCACTCGTGTTTTTGATAAATCAAAAATCGCTGAACAGGGGATAAAGAGAAAAATCTTTTTGCTTCGCAAATTTCCTTAGTGGAAAACAGATTTTTCCCAAATTCTTCTTCCAGCTCGAGCCTGTGAGGTTCCGCTCCAGTCTCGAGGTCAGAAGAACTTTCCTTATCCCCGATGTTATCAGCAATAGGATTTTCAATTTACCGACGAGAAACGTCAGAAGCCCCCCACCTCGCACTCGCTTTGCTCGTGCGAGAAATACGAAACGAAAAACAAAGATTTATAAATATGTTCTGAAATGTATATATTAAGATGAATAAAAAATATATTTTGCCGATAAGCTTAATACTTTTAGTTGGACTTGCAGTTTTTGTATCTGCAAATCAAAACTGGTTTTATTCAGTTGGCTCTAATGATTACCAATTAACCGTTGAAGTAACAGAAGGATGGAACTTACTTCAAGGATTTTATCCAGAATTTATTTCTGCAGGGAGTCAAGTAAATGCAGGTAACATAAAAGCAGTTTTCATGTATTCTCCAGACAAAAACAAATACATAGAGATTTATCCAGAAAATAAACTTCCAACTTCTGGATTAAGTCAAAATGATGAATATTATGATGATAGTGCTGGTTTATACTCCTATTGGGTTTACATCGAAAACATACAAACTTGTAATGACCCTGCTTGCGAAGTTCAAGGAGGAAAATTAAACAAATTGGTTTATACAATTCATTTAACAGATTTAGATAATATTCAAATGAAAAAGGGATGGAATTTTGTTGGAATAAACCCTAATTTATATAAGGGAGAATATAATCCAAATGAAGGATACGAAGGAGAATATTTTTCTTGGGATGCAATAAAGAATGATTGTTCTTATGAAAAAATATACTTTTGGAATCCAGAAACAAAAGAGTGGACTCAAATAAGTTCTGATACTCAAATAAAATCTTATGATTTTGATGACTTTTTAGGGAATGGAATGCTTGTTAAAGTAACTAATGAATGCACACTAAAAAGTCCTAGTGCATCGTCAGGTGGAACAATAACTACTCCGCCAACAATCCCAAACTAAAAATATAACTTAAAATGATAAAATCAAAAAGAGGAATGAGTGCATGGATATGGATTTTAATAATCCTAATTCTAATCGGAGCAGGAATAGGAATTTATTTCTGGCTAACTGGAGATTCTTCTCCAATAGCTAATGGTGGAAATTCAATTCCTCAACCACCCGCACTACCAACTGGATAAAATAAATCTTTATTTTTTCCCACCCGCCTTAAACGACCCACATAGTAGGGGGGCTTCTGACTAAAAATATAGCTTCCTTCGGAAGATTATTTATAATAAAATTGAAAATCCTACTTTTTCCTTCGGAAAACCACGCCTTGCAGGCTCTCGGCTGATGCCTCGGGGCTGATAACAGGGCTTAAACAGAAAATCCTTGCAGGATTTTCCCAAATTTTTTCTTTCAGAAAAAACTCTCGAGTGTTCATAATTTTTCCAGCTCTAATTCGCCAGCTCTCACTTCGTGGAGGGCTCATTGAGGGAAAAATTATTCACCTCGAGCCCTTCGGGTTGTTTAAGCCCGATGTTCAACGAAATTTTTTCCTGCGGGAAAAAACTCTGCGCGAGATTAATTTTAGTTATTTCCATCCCCCACCCGAAGGCAGTGCGAACGATAACTTAATAAAACTACTATTCCTTTTTTGTGAAAGATGATGAAAATAAAAGTTGCCTGGTATAATGTCTTAAGGGGATTTCACAAAAAAGAAAAGGACGGAACATTTACTTTTGAAAAGAAAAGAATGGACTCTGCAAAAAAGATAATCTCTAAATTAAATCCAGATATTTTATTTATAGGGGAGGGAGATTTTAACCCGCGATGTAAAATTTCTGGACCAAAAATTAGGATAATAGATTATCAAAAATTATTCAACTATAAGCATGTCTATTATTCTAAACCCGATAAAACCTCGCGTAAAGGCGAAGTTGTATTATCTCATTTTCCAATAAAAGCAAAGAATTTTTCAAGGGGAGATAATACGTTTATTAAAACTTGGTTTAAAATCTCTAATAAAAAAATAAATATTGATGTAATCCATCCCTATCCTACAATTTTAGAAAAAGATAAAGCAGAATGGGTTGGCAATGTCTTAAAAACAAAAGAAGAACCTTATATTCTTTTGGGCGATTTCAATGCACTATCTCCAAAGGATAAAAAAAATTATA
>VGKT01000013.1 GCA_016866955.1 Candidatus Pacearchaeota archaeon
TTCTCCAGGAATTGGCCCATTTGCTTCAATATCTGTAGAAATGTAAATCTCTTTCATTTTATTTATTTTTATTCTTTAAAGAATATAAAATTTCCCTAATTAATAAACTTATATGCCACACGCCCGGCACAAAGAATCTCACTTCGTTCAATTCTTTGGCTCGGACGTTTCTACCTCGCTTATGCTCGTTAGAACGAAACGCCCGGACCAGGAATCGAACCTGGGTATCCGTGAGGAAATCTGATTGCTCGAACATCTCCCTTTTGAGGGGTGATGCGTGAGGGGTTTCCCCTACGCTTTCGAGTCAGACGCAGTGCCATTGTGCCATCCGGGCTTGAGGGAATTGAATTGCCGAGGTATTTAAAGCGTTCTTTCATCGTTTACATATGACACGTATTTCAGGTCCTCCGGAAACACATAATCGGCATCGCGTGCCTGTGGCGAAACAGGTACTTGAAGTGATACGTGTTTCGGATATTGTTATTTTTGTATTGGATGCACGGAATCCAGGTGCAACACGTCAACCGTTGTTAGAACAAGAAGTGTTAACACAAGGGAGAGAGATTGTACATGTGTTGAATAAAGCAGATTTAGTTGATTTGAGAACGTATGATCCCGCTTTGTTGGAAGGATTGCACAATCCGATCTTCATGTCTTATACCAAAAAGATTGGATTGGGGAAGTTGATGACGAAGTTGAAGATACTTGCAAAGAAGGCAAAGAAAGTGAATAACTTTGAACGCATTCATGTGGGCATTATTGGGTATCCAAACGTAGGAAAGAGCAGTTTGGTTAATTTTTTGGCACATCGACATGTAGCAACTGCTTCACACGAACGAGGGTTGACAAAGGGTATGCAGAAAGTACGTATTGGTCCAGGATTGTTATTGTTGGATACGCCAGGTATTTTACAAGCGAGTGAATCGAATCCGGATGATGTTACGACAAAAGTACGCCATTTGATGGTTGGGGCAGAGAGTTGGGATCGATGTCGAGACCCAGATATGGTGGTGCATCGGTTGTATCAAAAACATCGAGAGGCATTTGAACGATTTTATGCATGTACGACTGAAGAGGGGGATGCTGAAGTGTTGTTTGTACAATTAGGACAACGATGGAACATGGTGAAACAGAAAGGAAAAATTGACGAGATACGCGTTGCACGTCAGATGTTACGAGATTGGCAAGAAGGAAAAATTAAGGTTTAGATTTTCTCTACCTTCGGACCTTGCGGGGTATCGGTAAGAATAAAGCCTGCTTCTTTAATTCTTTGACGAAGGATATCTGCTTCTGCCCATTGTTTTGTTTTTCGTGCTTCTTCTCGTGCTGCTATCAGGGCTTTGATCGTTGAGTGAAGGGTAATTTTTTCTTCTTTCATTTGTTTGATGTCAAGGCCAAGTACAGTGTCAAATTGTTCTAACAAGGCGAGTCGTTTTTCGGAATCAAATGAAACGTCCTCAAGCGTTTTAAGGAATATCTGCAGAGCTGCGGGGATGTTGATATCTGCTCGGAGCGCTTGCGTAAATGTTTGAGTGTATTCTTTTGTTTTATCCGCACCTTTATGGCTTGTTGCTTTGAGTTCAATGATTTTTCGTTTGATGCGTTCGTACGTTTGTTTTGCTGCATCAAGATTCTCAAATGAAAATTGGAGAGGTGAGCGATAGTGCGTTTGTAAACAAAGATAGCGATAGTGTACGGGAAGATATCCTTGTTTGGTAAGTTCAGGAAGCGTGAGGATATTACCTATTGACTTGCTCATCTTTTCTTCTTTCATAGTGAGGAATCCTCCGTGGAGCCAATAGTTTACGAATTGTTTGCCTGTGGCTGCTTCTGATTGTGCAATTTCATTGGTGTGATGAGGAAAGAGGAGATCAATTGCACCGGTGTGGATATCAAATGAGGTGCCGAGGAGTTTCATAGACATTGCCGAGCATTCAATGTGCCAACCCGGGCGACCCGGGCCAAAGGCAGCTGGCCAGACAACGTCTCCATCCTCAGGCACATGAAATTTCCAAAGCGCAAAATCATGTGTATGTTGTTTATCGTATTCATCTCCCTTTATTCTCTCTTTTGTTGCTTTTTGTTTTTCAAGATTGGCAAGTTGTCCATAGTGTTTGCTTTTAGTAATGGAAAAATAGATACCATCTTGGGCTTTGTAAGCATATTTCTTTTTCATGAGTGTTTGAATGAGCTCGATCATCTCAGGAATATATTCTGTTGCGCGCGTGATCTTGGTTGGATGGAGAATATTAAGTGCGGTAAGATCTGCGAGGAAGAGTTCTTCATAGTTTCGAGTGAGTGCTCCTAGAGCTATGTTTTTTGCTTGGCTTGCTTTGATGGTTTTATCATCAACATCTGTCATGTTCATAACATGACGTACGGTATACCCAAGGTACGTAAGTGAACGTTTGAGTAGATCATTGAAGATATAGGTGCGAAGGTTTCCAATATGCGCTTGATTGTATACCGTGGGACCACAGGAATATATCCCCACCTTTCCCTTTTTGAGTGGCTTAAATGGTTCTTCTGTTCGTGAAAGAGAATTGTAGAGTGCGAGCATTTCGTTTGCTTTTTCCATACACCTTCTTCTCTTTTTGTTCTCTTTAAGTGTTTCGGCAGGCTTAAAAGTATGCTTTTTTCTGAGAATTCTATGGACTTATATGATAGTACGTTGAAAGCGTGGTATGCACGTCGACCGTTCGGCAAGCGAACGTTGGAAGCAAGCGTGCAGTTACAAATACGATTACGCGCATTTGAGGAAGGACTTTCGATTGAAGGATTTGAAGCTGAACTTGCCCGGAGAAATGGTTCAAGTAATGCTTACTTACTCGGGAACCAAGCGTATTCTGCACGACCTTCTCGCTGGTTACCAAAACCCCAGTAGGTTTAAATAGCGTCATTTCTGCATTTGTATATTGGATGCGTGGGAACGCCTTGACTTGTTCTCGTGTGGCATTACCCTCAACAATGGAATTATTTACCAAACTTGGACTTAGTGAACCGCTTCGCAGAGCCTTAGCTGATGCTGGATTCAAGGAACCGACAGCTATTCAAGCAGGAACGATTCCCCTTGGATTGGCTGGTAAAGATGTTTTAGGTGGGGCTTCAACTGGTTCTGGAAAAACGCTTGCATTTGGTGCCCCGATTATTGAAAAGATTACTTCCGGAGCAGGTATTCAAGCATTAATTATGGTTCCGACACGTGAACTTGCTGAACAAGTAGCGCATGAATTGCAGAAATTTAGTCGTTATTTTGATATTGTAACGGAAGCAGTGTATGGGGGAGTGGGTATTGAACCACAAATGCGTCGTCTTCGTGATGCAGATATTGTGGTGGGGACTCCTGGCCGTTTACTTGATCATCTTGAACGTCGTACTCTTGATCTGAGTATGGTGCGCTTCCTAGTACTTGATGAAGCTGATAGAATGTTGGATATGGGTTTTGTTGATGATGTGACTTCTATTATTGAACACTGTCCGAAAGAACGTCAGACATTCTTATTTTCTGCCACGTTATCTGCCGATATTAATCAAATTGCTAAACGTTATATGAAACAACCTGAACAAATTGCAATTGATAGTTATGTTGATCCAAGTAAATTGAAGCAAATCTTTTATGATGTACCCAAAGAATTGAAATTTTCATTATTGTTTCACTTATTACAACATGAACACCCTGGTTTGATTATGGTTTTCTGTAATACCCAACGTAATACTGATTTTGTGGCGAATCAACTTACTGCACAAGGTATTGATGCGACTGCTATTCATGGAGGATTATCTCAAAATCAACGTAATCGCGTTATGGACCATTTCAAATCGAATCGTGTTTCAGTGTTAGTTTGCACGGATGTTGCGGGAAGAGGACTTGATGTGAAGGGGGTAAGTCACGTATATAACTATGATATCCCTAATTCTGCAAAGGATTATGTGCATCGTGTTGGAAGAACTGCTCGTGCAGGTGCTGATGGTATCGCAATTAATATTGTCTCAGTGTATGACTATGATAACTTCCGTGAAGTGTTGAAACATGGTGATATGAATATTGAACAAGTTGCTTTACCTGATTTTGCTCGTGTTTCGATTGCTCCTACTGTACATGATCGGCGTTTTGGTCGTTCTGGTGCAGGAGGGTATAATCGAGGAGGAAGAAGCTTTGGTAGAGGAGGATCTCGAGAAGGAGATCGTAGAGCAGGAAGTTCTCGTGAAGTACGAAGAAGTTTCAGACACGGTACACGAAGTAGTGGAAGAAGTTATGAAGGAAGACGAAGCTTTGGTGGTAGAGAAGGCTCTCGTGGTGGGGGATATGGTGGTCGTTCAGGTGGGCGCTATCGAGGTCGTGGTGGAGAACGAAGTTCTTCAGGTTATTCTCGACAATCAAGTTATCGGGCTTAAGTATTATAGTTTTTTCACAAATGTTTCTATTTCTTCAAATGTCTTGCATATATGTAGGGCTTGACGTTTTTGTGCTGCTTGAGGGAAACCAGAAATGAAATAACTGGTAACTTGTTTGATGCGGTGCATATCTTGAAAGTTATAGTGCTTGCAATAGTGAATGTATTTTTTTAGGTAAGGAATGTTGCGGGTGAACTCTTTTTTGAGCATAGTACCCTCTTTTGCATACGAGATACATCGAGCGAAGAGATCTGGGTCCCCCATAGCTGTTCGTGCAATCATGACCCCATCACATAGTTTAAGCATTTTTTCTGCTTGTTCTGGCGTGGTAACATCGCCATTACCTATAAGAGGAATTGTGATTATTTTTTTTATTTTTTCTAACCATGACCAATCGGCAGGCGTTTTATTTGAATGCGTCGCAAGGCGACAGTGCACAGTGAGTGCTTGCGCTCCTGCTTTTTCTACTGCTTGAGCAACCTCAAGAGCGTTATAGTCCTTGAACCCCAGACGGATTTTGACTGTAGTGGTAATTCCTGCCTTTGTGAGAAGAGATACAATCGAGGCAATTTTCTTCGGATTGGTCAGGAGATAGCTTCCCGCTTTGTTTCCGGTGATGCGGATGCTTGGACATCCACAGTTAATATCGACAATATCATAGTGCTTGAGGATTGGTAGGGCGTTCTTGAATTCTGCTACTGTATTACCTGTGACTTGAATAATTTTGAGGTGTTCTTTTTCATTTGTTTCTCTGAGCTTTTCTGTTGTTTTATTTTTGTGCGTGATGGCATCTATATATAGCATCTCTGTACAGGTATATCCTGCTCCTGCTTCTTGGCATATTAAACGATAGGGGAGATCGGTGACATCAACCATGGGGGCGAGAAAGAGTCGATTCTTGAGTGTATGGGGGCCTATTTTGAGAGGTTCAGTAAGTTTTGCCATATCTTTTTATAGCGAGAGTGGGGTTTAAAGGTATATGGAAAAAGATATTGACCGAATACAGAAGAATCGCGATACAGATATTGTGATTCGAATTGATGATTTCGGGGGGAAGCCCGGTGTGACGATACGAGAGTTTGTGAAAAGCCCCACGTATACAGGATTTACCAAAGCAGGATTGCGGATTCCAGGAGAAAAGTGGGATTTGTTTAAGGCTTCAATAAATTCGATTACAGATTCTGATCTGGTAGTTGTCGATACTTCTCAGAAAATTTGAACTGGTTAGTGTTATTTCTTTGGCCGGTACTTTATGTGTGCTGACGCAAGACGCGTTTAGGTATTCTTTTTTGAGGAGAGAGTATGTTTTTAAACATCCTGTCGCTGAGAAGAGAGGATGGCTGAAAACAATGACTTTACGACAACCAATAGTAACCGTATGCGGACACGTGGACCATGGCAAGACCAGTTTATTGGATTGCTTTCGGGGTTCCGGAGTGCAGGCAACTGAAGCGGGCGGGATTACCCAACGTATTAGTTTTACTAAGTATCCACAAGAACAATTAGTGAAAGCTTGTCCATTACTTAAGAAAGCAGGCATTACGCTTGATATTCCTGGTTTCTTGTTTATTGATACTCCGGGACATGCAGCTTTTACGAATTTGCGTAAACGGGGAGGCGCACTTGCTGATCTTGCGATTGTGGTGGTGAATATCAAAGAAGGTATTCAACCCCAGACTGCTGAAGTGTTGCAATTATTGAAAGCGCATAAGACGCCCTTTGTGATTGCGTTGAATAAACTTGATACTATTTCTGGCTGGAAAGGACAGGCTTTGGTACGTGAAAGTGTAGACGTGCAAGCGATCCATGTACGTCAGGAATATGATATTTGTTTGTTGCAATTTCAAGCTTCCTTAGAAGAGCATGGATTTAAGTCTGCACCGTATTGGGAAGTAAGCGATTTTACCAAACGGATTGCGTTAGTGCCTTGCTCTGCCCGAACCAAGGAGGGAGTATCTGAATTATTATTTGTGCTAGCCGGTTTATGTCAGAAGTTTTTGAAAGAACGACTAACGTTGAACGAAGCGGCGAAAGGAGTTATTCTTGAAGTAAAGAAAAATAAAACGCAGGAATGGACTGAAGCAATTTTATATGATGGCACGTTAGATGAAGGAGATGAAGTGGTGATTGCAAGTTTTGGGGAACCAATTGTGGCGAACGTGCGCACGCTTGCTGAAATTGTGCCTTTATCTCATCACTATCGCACTGCTCCAAGTATTACTGCTGCAACGGGAGCAAAAATGCAATTTACTGCAAGTGCCTCGATTCTTCCGGGAATGCCGTTTCAAGAAGTAAAAGGAGATATGAAAGAAATTATTGCAGGATTTAAGAAAGAATTAGGAAATGTTATGGCTTTGGATACAACTGGAATTATTGCAAAAGCTGATTCTTTGGGAAGTTTAGAAGCATTATTGGTTTTATTACGACAAGAACGTATTCAGGTGTTACAAGCAGGAATTGGACCTATTGGAAAAGGAGATTGTGCTCGTGCGCAAGCAAATCTGGTAACTACTCCTGAAAATGCAGTAATTGTCGGATTTAATGTGGGCTTAGATAACGATGTGGTTCCTTCTGGACAAATTAAGATTATTACCCATGATGTGGTGTATAAACTTATTGATGATTTGGCAAAATGGAGAAAAGAAAAGCAAGATGCACTTTTGAAAGAACGATTATTGGGATTGGCTACGATTTGTAAAGTTGAGATTCTCCCCCAGTTTGTATTTCGTAATAGTAATCCTGCGATTTTTGGTGTGAAAGTAGTGGGAGGTGTGTTGAAAGAGAGCATTCCGTTGATTGATGAGCGGGGAGAAGAAATGGGAAGAGTCAAAGGGGTGCAACATGAAAAGCAAACAGTCAAGGAAGCAAAAGAAGGACAGGAAGTTGCTTTGTCTTTGTCTGGTGCTAATTTTGAGCGTCAACTTGCAGGAAAACGGTATTTGTATGCTTCATTGACACCCGGGCATGTTAAAGCATTGAAGAAAGAGAAAGAATTGCTTTCTGCTTCGGAATTACAGATTGTACAAGAAGTTATTCAGATTTTGAAGATGAGTGTGTAGGGGCGATTACTTTTTGTTCTATTGTCTGAGTGGCTTTGAAAGGAGGAGATTGTGCCAACCGATTGAATTCAAGATACATACCGATCGGAAGTGCAATCACTAATCCAAGATGTAAGCTGTCTACAAGTTTACTTGCCTTTTGCAATCGATATTCCGCATCTTGGAATTTTGTATATTGAGTACTAATCGGGGTCGCTATGTATTCTTCCCAACTGGTGCCCAACATTTTTATAAGGCCGTTTTCAAATTCTCGTTCATCCATGATAGGGAGGTCAGGAATAGCTTTAAAAAGGCTTTGGGACAGAGAGTTTGTATGCCCTGTAAAGTTATTATTGGAAGTAAAGATGGAAAGGCGTGGCGTTGTGAAATCGACCCTGAAACAGTGAGCGGGAAGCAGGTTGGTGAAACAATTGAAGGCACATCGATACATGCAGGCCTTACTGGATATTCTCTTATGATTATGGGTGGAAGTGATAGTTCCGGATTCCCTTTGAAAGCTGATATTGAAGGTATTGGTTTGAAACGCGTTTTGTTACGTAAAGGATGGGGTATGCGTGATGGTCATCAAGGTATTCGTCGAAGAAAGACGGTACGAGGGAAACAGTTATCTGGCACGTTAGCGCAATTGAATCTGAAAGTGGTCAAGGAAGGTTCTGCGAAACTTGCGCAGGTTTTTGCTGATCAAAATAAACCTGCTGAAAGTAAACCTGCTGAAAAGGCCCCTGCACCTGCACCTGCTGCCTAAAGCGAGTCTTTAAAAAAGGATTGTGTTACCTCTCGATTATATGGTTAGTAAGAAAACAACAGCTTCATCCTCTTCTCTTCCTATCTTAAATGTGGTTATTGTGGGACATATTGACCATGGCAAGACCACGTTGTTGCAGAAGTTGAGTGGCAAATGGACTGATACGCACTCTGAAGAATTGAAGCGCGGGATTACTATTAAACTGGGATACGCGGATATTGTGTTATCTGAAGACCGGGGAAACTATAATCGAGAAGGAAAAGGAATTCCTGTGCGGCACGTGAGTTTTGTGGATGCGCCCGGACATGAAATGTTAATGGCTACGATGTTATCTGGTGCGGCAATTGTGGATGCAGCTATTTTAGTTGTTTCTGCTAAAGAGGGTATTCAACCACAGACGCGTGAACATTTTCTGGCTCTACAGGCAAAACGCATTCCGCATGTGATTGTGGTGCAGAATAAAATTGATGTAGTACAGAAGGAACAAGCGCTTGCAAATTATGCAGACATTAAGGCTTTATTGGGGAAGGCCTATGCTTCTGCTCCTATTATTCCAGTATCTGCACAACAGGAAGTGCACATTACTGAAATTTATCGAGCACTTGCCGAAATTCCGCCTATTGTTCGTCCGGTTGGAGGAGATCCGATTTTTTTGGTTGCACGTAGTTTTGACGTGAATAAACCCGGCACAACTCCTGAGAAACTTGCAGGAGCAGTGTTGGGTGGGACGCTTCGTTCAGGAACACTTTCTGTTGGACAGAAACTTGAAATCAAACCAGGGATTTTAGTCAAAGAAGCGAATCAATATCATTATAAACCATTGACTGCAATTGTACGAAAACTGTTTAATGGGAGCACGAGCGTTGCATCATTAACTCCAGGAGGAAGCATGAGTATTGAGACAACGTTGGATATGTCTCTGGCGAAAAATGATGCGCTTGCAGGTTGTATGGCTGCACCTCCGAAGCTATTGCCTGATGCACAAACAAGTGTGAAATTGGCCTATACCCTCTTTCCAAGTTCTGCAGGTACCCCTGTTGAACCTTTAAAGGCAAGTGAAATGGTATTGTTAAGTATTGGTACCAGTATGGCAGTGGGCGTGATTAAGCGTTTAACCGCGAGTACTGCTGAAGTGACCTTGAAGATCCCCACCATTGTCTTTTCTGGAGATAATGTAGCTATTTCACGACAAGTTGGGGGCCATTGGAGACTTGTCGGCTATGGTACCGCCTCCTAAGTCTCCAAGCCTTCGCTTCTCACGAAGCTTCAGACATTGGAGACTTGTCGGCTATGGTACCGCCTCCTAAGTCTCCAAGCCTTCGCTTCTCACGAAGCTTCAGACATTGGAGACTTGTCGGCTATGGTACCGCCTCCTAAGTCTCCAAGCCTTCGCTTCTC